>JALULU010000180.1 GCA_027040585.1 Acidobacteriota bacterium
GAATTATAGTATATAATGCAAATGACCAAAATTTATCATTTGTTGAAACAGTATCAGTTATAAAAGAAGATTTAAAAAATTCTGTTGTTCAACTTTTTAATACATTCATTGAATTTGATAGATTTTCTTCCGGTGATATAAAAGGATGCATTGAATTTAGAAATAGTACTGTTTGCTTTTATATACCTGAAGAACAAAAAGAGAATTTTTTTCTTTTCTTTTCTAAAAGAAAAGAAATTAATATTAATGCACTAATTTGGGAAATAAAAAGTTTATTGTGATTTTTTAAAATTTGAATGACTTTTTATAACGAAGGTAAGAAATAATGAAAAAAGTTTTTAATATATTTCCTATTCAGGGAATTAATTCAAATATAAATTATGATGGCATAACATATCATATTCAAACAGAGGTCCTGACAGGGAAGTTAATTGTTTTAACACAAATTTTTTTATATGGTAATATTATTCATACAGAATTCTTATCTTTTAAAAAATATTATAATTCTCTAATTGCCGATGATCCTATAAAGTTAAAGAGAGGTATAGAACAATTGGTTCATATACTTCATGAAAAAGGATTAAAATGGCTTAAAGATTACAAAGAAAAAGATTTATATCATTTTAAAAATTTAAACTGTGGACAACAGTTATCAGAAATATGTGAAGATAGAGACAAATCTGTCCTCTATAATTGGTTAAAAAGTACTATAGAAAATTTCTCAAGTGATTATCCAGAAATTACTATGGATGGTTTTATATGTCATTGTTTTGAAAAGCAATATTTTTCAATTCATCAAAATTCTAATATGGTACTAAGCGGTAGTGAACTTGAAATATTACTTAGATCTATAAATATCCTGATTAACGATCTTTCCCCTAAAGTTATAAATGAGGGAATCTTAGATATATTATTTTTTGAAATAAAGGGTTATAAAATATTTGTTTATATGTTCCAAAGTGATGAATTGGTAGTTATAATTTCTGATCAAAAAGCACCTACTGGCCTGCTTAAGATGGAATTGGAAAGATATCTTGAAGTATTAAAAAATGTTATTAAAAAATAGATATTTAATTTTGATTATTTTTATTAGTGAAGTATTTCTTTCCATAAGCCTTTAAACAAATTGTTTAAAGTACATGCCACTTTTTATATGCTATAATCTTAAAGTAATCTAAAATTTCTATGGGGTTTCTATGATATATGACTTCGCTGTTATTGGTTCTGGATTTGGGGGGAGTGTATCAGCACTTAGGCTTACAGAAAAGGGCTATTCTGTCATCGTAATTGAAGAGGGTAAAAGGTTTAGTGATAAAAGTTTCCCAAAAACAAATAACAATCCCTTTACCTTTTTCTGGAAACCTGAGTTTTTATGCTATGGATATCAGAGGGTTCACTTTTTTAAACACGTCTCAATTTTAGGTGGAACAGGTGTGGGTGGTGGATCCCTTGTCTATGCAAATACACTCCTTGTTCCCGGTAATTCATTTTTTAAATCAACAGATTTACCCCAACACATTGATTGGGAAAAAGAACTCTTACCCTTTTATAAGGTTGCATCCAAAATGCTCGGCAAAGTAAGAAATCCTGTTAAAACCAATGCCGATGACTTACTATTTAAAACCTCCAGGGAATTTGAAGTTGAAAATACATTTTACAATGTGGATGTTGGAGTCTATTTTGGTCAAAAAGACAGGACTGACCCCGATCCCTATTTTGATGGGGAGGGACCTGAAAGAACTGGCTGTAATCTATGTGGTGGCTGCATGATTGGCTGCAGGAAAAATGCAAAGAATATGCTTACAAAAAATTATCTCTACCTTGCAATTAAAAAAGGGGCTAAAGTATTTTCAGAGAGAAAGGTTATTGATATTATTAAGCGAGATGATCATTTTGAAATTATCACGAAGGTATCAACACTACCGGGTGAGGTAAAAGAAACATATAGGGCAAGAAAACTTGTTATTTCAGCAGGTGTTATTGGGACACTTGAGCTTATGTTTAAACTAAAATTTAGGGAAAGGCTTAAGGTCTCTGACAATTTAGGTGAGAAGGTTAGGACTAACAGTGAGTCCCTTGTGGGTGTTAGAGTGCCAAAAAAAGAGGGTATGATAAGCGAGGGTGTTGCGATTACCTCCGGAATTTACATAAATCCCCATACCCAGATAGAGGTGGTTAGATATTCTAAGGGTGCAAATGGTATGAGTTTTATGACAACACTTTTAATTGACAAAAGGGAAGGGGAGTCAAGGATCTTTTCCTTTTTTAAAAAGGTTTTAAGTAATCCCCTACGTACTCTAAAGGCACTAAATCCCATTGGATTTGGAAGGCAGGGACTTATTTTACTTGTGATGCAGGATGTTGAAAATAAAATTAGATTTAAAGCAAGGGAAGGGGTTTTGGGAAAAATAAAACTTTACACAGATACATATCCAGATTCTCCACCTGCGCCTGTTTACATCCCTGAGGCAAATGAATTTGCTAAAAAATTGGCAGAAATTACGGGAGGAATTGCGCTTAGTAACATATATGAGGTTTTCTTTGATTCACCACTTACAGCACA
>JALULU010000181.1 GCA_027040585.1 Acidobacteriota bacterium
TAAGCAAGTACATAAGGGATAGAATAAACCTTATGAAGAGAAATGGACTACAGGGACTTGTACTTGTTTTTATATCCCTTATAATTTTTTTAAACTTCAGAGCCTCATTCTGGACAGCACTTGGTATTCCCGTTTCATTTCTTGGTGCAATGTGGTATTTCTGGATTAGGGGAATCACTTTAAACATGGTTGTCATGTTTGGACTCATAATGGTTCTTGGAATGGTTGTAGACGATGCCATTGTTATCTGTGAAAATGTCTTTAAAAAGTTTAAAGATGAAAAAATGGATCCAATTAAAGCTGCAATATATGGGACAGAAGAGGTAATGTGGCCAGTTATTGCAACAGTTACAACTACAATAGCAGCCTTTTTACCACTTACCTTTATGACTGGTAGAATGGGCAAATTTATGAGTGTTATGCCAATTGTGGTAACTGTCGTATTACTTTTTTCCATTTTTGAAGCTCTTTTTATTCTACCCGCCCATTTGTCTGAAACTTTTCAGGTAAAAATAAGTGAGGAAAAATTTAAAAGTTATAGAAATTTTCTACACCTTCTGGATAAAAAAAGAGAGGAATTGCATTTATATTTAATAGAAAAATATGCGTCTCTTCTTAAAACTGTATTAAAAAATAAATATATATTTGTTGCAATCATGATTTCTCTCCTGCTTATTTCAGCAGCCTTTATGGCTTTTCATCTAAACATACAGGTATTCCCTAAAGTGGATTCAGACTACTCATACATAAAAATAACAATGCCAGTAAGCACATCAAAGGCGAGAACTTCAAAAATTTTAAAGAGAATTGAAGATGAAATAATTTCTCTACACGATAAAAATATCAAAAACATAACAACCTATGTGGGGGAACAGATGGATATTGGGAGCACTTCCCGTAAACCTATAACACTTGACCCATCTGTTGGTATGATATTTGTGGAGTTTAGGGCTGCTGAACTTAGAAATGAATCTTCGGAAACTATAATAGATAAAATAAGGAAAAAAATTGCAAAAATTGGCGGAATTGAAAAGGTTGAATTTGTGAAGGCAACTGGAGGTCCTTCAGGCGCTGATATAGAAGTTGAGGTAAGGGGTGACAACCTAAAACATATTAGAAAGGTAGTAAGTAAACTTAAAAAATATCTGGCAACATATGAAGGAGTATATGATATTGACGACAACGACAGGAGGGGAAAAAGGGAACTTCTTTTTTATTTAAATGATAGGGGAAAAGATTTAGGTATTACAAATCAACTTCTTGGAAGTCAACTTAGAGGGCTATACGAGGGGTTAAAAGCATCAGAGGTAAGAGTAGGTAATGAAGATGTTGATGTAAAGATCAGGCTTTCAAAAAAATATAGAGAAAATTTAGGGGAGTTGAGGGACTTAAAGTTATATAACTTAAATAGAGATTTTATGGATCTATACCATATTTCAAATGTTAAAGAAAGTGAAGGATTGGAAACAATTGTAAGGACTGATTACAGAAGAGCGATAACAGTAACCGCAGATGTCAACCCCAATTACAACAACCCACAAAAAATTTGCAATTACATATCAAGAGATTTTAAATGGGTAAATAAAAAATACCCGGATGTAAAAATGAGATTTAAAGGTGCAAAAGAAGAGGCAAGAAAATCTACACAATCACTTATGGGGGCTTTTATAATAGGTGGGTTTATTATCTTTTTAATACTGGCATCTCTATTTAAATCTTACAGTCAGCCACTTCTTGTTATGTCAGTTATTCCCTTTGGAATAATTGGAAGCATCTGGGGACATATAATCATGGGATACAACATCAGCATAATATCAATGATTGGAATTGTCGCACTTAGTGGAATTGTGGTAAACGACTCCCTTGTGTTGATAGATTTTATAAACAGGGAAAGAAAAGAGATAAAGGATGTAGATGAGGCAATTCTTACAAGTGGAAAAAATAGGTTCAGGGCTGTAATCCTTACTACAATTACAACCATCTTTGGGCTTTTGCCATTAATCCTTGAAAAATCACTTCAGGCAAAATTTTTAATCCCCATGGCAATTTCTATCACCTTTGGACTTGCCTTTGCCACTACTATAACACTTTTACTTATACCATGCTTCTACTCAATACTTGAGGAGATAAGGGAAAAGGTGAGGGGATGGTTTTAAAAATTAAGCCCTTTCCCATTTAAAATCTTTTATATTTCTCTCTTCTTTACTAAAATTTAACCCTATTAAATAAATCTCTTTAAATTTGTTTTTATATTTCTCAAAATATTTTTTCTCTTTAACCTGCTTTAAGGGATCTTCTTTTGCGTCAACTTTAAATTCAATTATGTATGCCTTGTCTGGAATGAGAATTGTTAAGTCAATCCTTCCTTTGTTTGTAACATCTTCAGCTATTAAATCAACTCCAAGGGATGAAAGGAAGGAATAAATCACACTTCCATAAAATCCCTCGTAACTTGCTATCTCGTTTTTTGTAAAATTTGTGTAGGAAATTGAGGAAAATAATCCCTTAAAAACTGAAATAATAGTTTCAACATCTCCTGAAACAAATCCATTGTAAACCTTAC
>JALULU010000182.1 GCA_027040585.1 Acidobacteriota bacterium
AACCGTGAGGTTAAATACAGACCTTGGAGACAAAAATTTTTTAAATGACTGGACATACAACAGGAATTTTAAAGGGTATATTAAGGCAATCCCCCACGGGGTTATCGCCCATGTTTCGGCAGGCAATGTATTTGTCGGCGGAGTTGACAGCCTTGTTCAGGGAATTTTAACAAAGAATGTGAATATTATGAAAATGGCGACAGCTGACCCAATATTTCCCGTGCTTTTTGCAAAAAGTTTAAAGGATTTTGACGATACGGGAATCTTACACAGGGCAATGGCACTTTTAAATTGGAAAGGGGGAAGTGAGGACATTGAAAACATTTTAAAGAGAGAATGTGACGCAATAGTTGTTTACGGCGGTTCAGATACCGTTTACTCCTACAGAAAAAATCAGGGGCTTCATTGCAAGTTGATTGAGTACGGCCCGAAGTACAGTTTTATCGTTGTTGAGAAAAAGGAAACGGAAAAAAGAGGGATAAAGAATGTTGCAAAATTAATCGCAAGGGACGCAATAATGTGGGAACAGTCAGCCTGTTCCTCTCCCCATGTGGTTTATGTTGAGACAAAGGAACTTACAAAAACCTTTTTAACAGAAATTGGCAAAGCCTTCGACTACTGGGCAAAGGAAATACCGCAGGGGGATTTGTTTGACGACGAGGCTGTTGAGATAACAAGGGTAAGGGAAATGGCAAAGGTGGATAAAGCACTTGGAAAAGGGGATTACTATTTTTCAAAAAATTCCTTAAGCACAGTGGTTTATCAGGAGTCAAAGGAGTTTACCGTTTCAAATCACAACAGGACGCTTTTTTTAAAATACCTTGATAACCTTTACGAAATAGTTGACATTGTCGAACCCATGGGCAGGTTTATTCAAACAGTTTCCCTTATAACAGACAATGAAAACACAAAAAAATTGGCTGATAAATTAAGTTTAATCGGGGCAGACAGGTTTGTTGACGCAGGGAAAATGGCTGTGAGAAAACATGGTACCCCTCACGACGGCACAAAGGGTTTATCTGAACTTATAAAATGGGTATCCCTTGCAAGGGAAGAGTTTGAAAGTGATTGGGATGTTTATATTCCCTCTCATACTTACATAGCGGATGAAGACTATTTTGATTACCTGCCTCAAAAAGAGAGAGACAAATTAACATTTAAAAGGATTAAAAACATTGTGGAATATGCAAGGAAGCATTCCCCACTTTTAAGGGAAAGGTATAAGGGTATTGAAATAAAAACCTTTGAAGATTTTTACAAATTCCCTTTAATGACAGGAAGTGATTACAAAAAATACCTTCCTCCAAACGGTGAAGGGTTGCTTACAGGTGATGTGGCAAACGGGTATGTTTTCTCAAGTGGCGGCACAACGGGGAAACCTAAATCCGTGTTCAGGACTTTTGAAGAGCAGTGGTTTAATGCACTAAAACTTGGGAAAGGGCTTAAACTCTCTATTTTTAACGAGGGAGATACCGTTGCAAACCTTTTATTCGCAGGAAATATGTGGGCTTCCTTTGTTTCTTACAACATGGCTCTTGAATATACCGGGTGCAGGATTTTACCTATAGCTGGAAATTTAAAGATTGATGACATTATAAATAGCATGGTTCTCTTTAAAGCAAATGGTTTTATTACAATTCCATCGGTTGCTCTATCAATAGCGGAATACGCTGAAAAAAATAAAATTGACTTAAAAATTGAAAAAATTGTCACAGGTGGGGAGCATCTTTTTAAAGAGGCAAAGGAATACCTTAAAAGGGTTTTAGGGGTGAAAAAGTTTGCCTCAACGGGATATACCACAAATGACACTGGAGCAATAGGTTATCAGTGTGAACATATGGAAGGTGGGCTGCACCATGTTCATGAAGATTTACACTTTGTTGAAATTTTAGACGATGACGGAAATCCCTGTAAAAACAATGAAATTGGAAGAATTGTTGTAACAAATCTCCACAGAAAATTAATGCCTACCATAAGATATGAAGTGGGAGATCTTGGCAGGTGGATTGAAGAGGAATGCAGGTGTGGAAGAAAAACAAGGGTAATGGAATTGCTCGGAAGAAGCGACGATGTGCTGATTATTGGCGGGGGAAATATTCACCCGGAAGTTATTGCCGAATCGGTATACGATGTTAGAGGATTAAGCAATCACTTTCAACTAATCGGAGAGATTTTTGATAAAAAAGACAGATTGAGGGTCAGGGTTGAGGCAATGGATGAAGACATTTCAAGTGTTAAGGAAAAGGAAGAAAAATTAAAAGAGATAATTTACGAAAAGTCAAAGGAACTTAGGGCTATGTATGATGGAGGGTTAATCAACGATATAGTTGTTGAAATTGTAAAACCGAACACTATAGAAAGAAACCCAAAAACTGGTAAAATAAGACTTGTAATTGATAATAGGAGTTAAGATATGAATCTTGAATTTTTAGAAAAGGATGAATATCTGGTAATTAAAATTACAGATAAGCTGGACTCTTTAAATGCTAAGGAAATCAACGATGAGATTGAGAAAAGGTTAAGCTCTCTTAACAAAGATGTAGTATTTGATTTCGGGAATTTGAATTACATAAGCAGTGCAGGTCTTCAGGTTTTAATCTCCTGCGCCAAAAATAGGGAAGAGATAGGGAAAAAAGTATTTATATTTAAACCCAATGAAATGGTTGACAATATAATAAATGTGACAGGATTTTACTCTTTTTTGAAAAAGATAGATAAAATTTAATATGGTTGAGATTGATTTAACAAAAACAAACCTTAAAAACTCTTTAAAAATAGTTGAAGAGTTTTGTGGGGAAAATTTTAAAAGCGAGGAAAAAAAATTTAAAGTCAAACTGATATTCGAAGAGATTATTACCAATATGTATAAACACGGGAAAAAGCAGGGAACAACCTTTGTTAAAGTTGATTTTCAATTTGAAGGGGAAGATGCAGTACTTACCTTTGTTTATAACGGAGAGCACTTTGACCCTACTTCATACAGGGATAAGAGGATGGATGAACCTTTTAACCTGAATAAAAAAGAAGGGGGTTTAGGGCTTTTTCTTGTAAAACAATTTTCAAAGGAATTTACCTATGAAAGAGAAGGAGATTTAAACAGGTTAAATGTTAAAGTTTAAAAGCATTAAGTCAAAGCTGATCCTCTATTTATCCATAACATTAATTCCCATACTTATCATACTGTTATATTCTGGAAAGAGCTATATTAAAAAAATATTATATAAAAGCACATTGTTTAATGCAAAGATTTCGGTAACAAAGGCGGCAAGAGATATTGAAAATCTCACTTCTGAAATCTCAGAAAAGCCAAGAGAGATAGCAGATATAGTTGGAAACAATATTTCAGACATAGAAAAAACTGAAAACTTAATGAAAAAATATGTAAAAGAAAACAAATTTATTTACGGTATGGCACTTGCCTTTTACCCCGAATTTTCCCCTAACAAATCTTATTATTCAAGTTACTATTATTTAAAAAATGGCAAATTGATTTACAAACAACTTGTACCCCCTTCATATGATTACCTTAATTCTAACTGGTTTTTTCTTCCGGTAAAATTAAAGAAAAACATATGGAGCGAACCCTACTTTGACAAAGGGGGCGGGGAACTCTGGATGAGTACATACAGTGCCATTATAAAAAACAATGAGGGGAAGCCCATAGGGATTGCCACCGCTGATGTAAGCATAAGGTTTTTAACAGAGATTGTTGAAAGGATAAAGATTTTAAAAACAGGAAGGGCTTTTCTCTTTTCAAAAGAGGGGAATTTAATTGCGCCGACAATGAAAATTGACAAAAAAAATAATGAAATATACGTGGTTCTTAAAGGTTTTAACAAAGAAAATCTTAAAAAAATTGCTAAAGAATGCCTCTGGAAAGACGGTCTCTCAAAAGAATTGTTTTTCAATAAAACCAAATACTTTGTCTATTATATGCCGCTTAGAAAAACCGATTGGATAATAGGTATTATTTTCCCGGAAAAAGAGCTTTTTGCACCCCTTAAAAGGATTGAACTTTACTCTGTTTTGTTAATTTTGGGTGTGCTTTTTCTGGTTATAGGCGTTATTACAATTATTTCAAGAAATGTAACAAAGGATATAAACAGGATAAAGTCTGTGTCCCTTGAGATAGCAAAGGGCAATTTTGATGTAGAAATACCTCAAAACTTTATGTATGAAGCTAAAAGCATAGCGGAAGCATTAAATACAATGCAGATTTCATTAAAAAAATACATTGAGGAGGTAAAGGAAAAGTCAAAATTGGAAAATGAATTACTTTTAGCACATAAAATCCAGAGTTCCTTTGTCCCCAACAAGACTGATGTTGAAATAAATGGATTTTCTTTTAAAGCAGTCAGTCTATGGGCAAAACAGGTGGGTGGAGACTTTTATGGAATTAATAAAATAGATGATAATAAAATACTTTTCTATTTAGGGGATGTTTCAGGAAAGGGAATCCCTGCTGTTTTATACGTCGCAATGGTTAAAGGAATGATAGAAGTTTTGATTAATCAGACCCATTCAATTAAAGAGATAGCATCACTTCTAAATAAGTTTTTTGCAAACATCACAAAACACAATACCTTTGCCACAATGTTTATTGGGCTTATTGACAAAAAAGAAGGAAAATTGCACTACGCAAATTTAGGACATATTCCACCAATTTTTATTGATATAAACAAACTCTTTTCCCCAATTTTAAGTGGAAATATTCCAGTTGGTGTTTTCCCTGATTTTAACTTTAAAACAAGTACCATTGATTTAAAATCCTTCAATCAAATTATAATTTTCAGTGATGGCGTTTTAGATGCAAAGAATTCCAAGGGACAGACTTTTGAAAATGAAAAACTGATTGAAGTTTTAAAAAAGGTTCATAACAGAGCAAATCTCATAAATTATTTAATAGACGAAATCACTAATTTTGTGGATGACACAGATTTATATGACGATACTACAATTCTAAATATCATCAGGAATCTTATTTAAAACTTTCTTTCATCATAGAAACAGAATAATTGAAAATTTCTTTTGCAAAATCTTCATATACTTTAATCCTGTCCACATCTATCATTGTATTTAAATACTCAAACCTGATAATATCTTTTCCGTTAAGTGCATAGGGCAGAATACCGCAGAAAAAGAAACCCAATTCTTCTATGGCACTTATATATTCGTCAAGAGGACAATCTGTTAATGGAATATTTAAGAAAAACACATCAGCCTGAGTTGAAAGTTTTAACTGATAAAAAGTGCTTTTCAAACTCTTTTTAAAATCAAAACCAATTTTTGGAACATCAATTATTCCGAATCCCCATGGAGCGTTGTATTTCGCATCAAATACACTTTCCTGAAAAATTTTAATATCTTTGCCCTCTTTTGTTTTGATTCCCATATTTTCGTAAATTTTCTCAACAATTTTTCTGTGTTTTTTTGGAATGTACAGGTTTTTCATCTCAAAAACAAAGGGCTTATAATACATCAGGCAAGTCTCTCTTTCTGAAAGTGATTTAACCTCCATCTTTTTAAAATTAAACTCCCTTGGAACAAGTCCGAAAGAAATGCCACAAGGTTTAGCACTAAATTTTACATTTACCACCTGTGAACTTACATGGCTTGTAACAGGTTGCGAAAATACCCCTTTAATTTTTAAATCTTTAGCGGTTTCTTCAAGGCTTTCCCTCATTTTGTAAAGTAACTTTCTCCCTCTGTAATCAGGTTCCACCACAGCCTGCCCAAATTCAGCAATATTTTCCATGCCGTACCTTTCAAGTCCATAATGCCCTATTATCCTGTTGTATTTTTTATCAATTGCAACCATTGAGATAACCTTGCCTTCCTGGTTTAATTTTTCAACCCTTTCGGGAAAATATAAATCTTCATTGGGATAGGTATACCCGTAACATTTATAAATAAGTTGCGAAATCTGATACCCGTTTTTGCCGTCAAAAAGTTCTATTAAAATATCCTCTGAAGGCCTTTCCTTTTCTTTTGAAAAAACAAGTTCATATTGTGTTATATCTTTTTGAGGTCTTTGAAATAGAATCTGAAGCTCCTTACCCTCTTTTCCATGGTTTATCCACATAAGGTTTTTGCAGTGTATTTTCATAAGGGTTAGGCTCGCTTTTTCTATTTCACTGTTTTTCCTTTCATATGAAAATGGAAGTCCTTTATCAAGAAATGAAATAGTCAAAAAATCTTCATCTATTTTTGCATTTATAGTTATGTTAAAATTCTCTTCATCGCCGTTCATCCTCAGTACGTAGAGAAAAGCCTCTTCCCCTATCAAATAAAATATATCCCTTAAATTGGCTTCAAATCCCGATAATATTCCAACCTCCGCTATAAATGCCTGTATTAATCTTAGAGATGAAAGGTTTGAAGGAACAATCAATTTAAAAATCATATAAATTCTCCTTTACCATCATTTTACAATAGATTGAATACCACAAACAACTTAGAAATGGATAATCTTAATGACAACTTAAAAAGAAAAACTCTTGACTTAAAAAAAAGGTTTTGCTATAAAATGTAATCCTGTGAGCGGGAATAACTCAGTGGTAGAGTGCAACCTTGCCAAGGTTGAGGTCGCGGGTTCGAATCCCGTTTCCCGCTCCATTTTTAGGCGGTGTACCCAAGTGGCTAAGGGAGAGGTCTGCAAAACCTCTATTCAGCGGTTCGAATCCGCTCGCCGCCTCCACTTTATTTTTCCCTATATACTATGAATTTACCTATTTCTATAAGCATATCTCTATATTTGTTCTCAGGTAAATCCATTATCTCTTCGATCCCTCTTTCTCCATATTCCATTGCTATTTTTTCAGACTCCTCTAACGCCCCACTATCTATAAGTTTCTTAAGTAAAATATCCCTACTTATTGCCCCATAATCCTTCTCCTTCATAACCCTCTCTATTTTTTTTCTGAAATCTCCATCCTCCCTTTCCAAAAGTAAAATCAAAGGTAGTGTAACCTTTCCCTCAAGTAAATCCCTCATCTTTGGCTTGCCTAAATTCTTTTCATCGGCTATGTAATCAAGAATATCATCTTTAAGTTGAAATGCCATTCCAAGATTTATTCCAATTCTCCCAAGTTTCTCTAAAAGTGATTTTTCATAGTTTAAACCTATTGCACCAAGTTTCATTGCAGTTGAAAATAGATAAGCCGTTTTTCTTTTCGCTATTTCAAAGGTTTCTTTCTTCGTTATATCAATCTTCTCAAGCAAATCCAGTTGAAAGAGTTCTCCTTCAACCATTTTTAAGGTTACTTCCATAAGTATTTCAAGAAGATCAAAATTTCTCTCCTTAAGCGCTAAATTAAAACAGGTCATATAAATCCAGTCCCCCGCAAGTACAGAAACTTGATTCCCAAAAACATTGTTAACCGAAGGATTACCACGTCTCATTTCTGAATTGTCAATAATGTCATCGTGAACAAGGGTAGCAGTGTGAATCAACTCAATAATAGCGGCAAGCTTATACCTAACTTCATTTTCATTGCCAAGTATTTTAGCTGTAAGAAGTAATAAAATGGGCCTAAGTCTTTTACCCTTTGATGCCTTTATATAATCACCAACTCTATTTAAAACGTGTATATCTCCCATCAAAAACTGACTTATATTTTTCTCTACTTTTTCTAAATCTGATTTAAAGGTTAAAATGAGGTTTGAAATATCCAAATTTGTCTCCTTACATTTTAAATAATTTTCTAAAATTTAAAGATGTATACTTTGCCACCTCTTCAAAACTCTCCCCTCTCACTTCAGCAAGTTTTTTTGCCACCTCAATAACATATGAGGGTTCATTCCTCTTTCCCCTATAGGGATGAGGGGCAAGATATGGAGAATCTGTTTCAACCAATATCCATTTTCTATCAAGTTTTCTGGCAATATCTCTTAAGTCTTCTGCCTTTTTAAAGGTGATAACGCCTGAAAAGGAAATATAAAGCCCAAGATTTATTCCCTCTTCAGCCAATTTTAAATCCCCTGAAAAGCAGTGAAGTATTCCGCCAACTTCATTGTCTTTATAGTATTCCTTTAAAATTTCTTCAGTTTCGCGGTTGGCATCCCTACTGTGAATTATTATGGGTTTTTTCTTTTCTTTGGCCATAATAAGTAAATCCCTGAAAACCCCTCTCTGTGCATCCCTTGGGGATAAATCGTAGTAAAAATCAAGGCCAATTTCACCAATTGCAATTACATTTGGATTGTCGCAGTAGTCAATGATTTTATGTAAGTATTTGTCATTAAAAATTTTTGCATCGTGTGGATGTATTCCCACAGAGGTGTATATAAAATCATATTTCTCAGAAAGTTCAATTGCCTTCTCCATTGAACCCTTCTCAGGTTCAGCATTCCCAACACTCAAAATTATTTCTATACCACTGTCTACCGCCCTTTTTATAACATTTTCCCTGTCCTCATCAAATCTTTCCATTTCAAGATGTGCATGTGAATCTATTATCAATTTTCCACCTCCGATATAAGTTCATCTTTTCTACTCTTCACCTCAAGGTCAATTACTTTTTTAACATTTATAAGGGGCAACCCTTTAACAGTGGATATCTCTTTTAAACTCTCATATTCTGGTACGAAAATCCATCCCCTACTATCAAAAAAATTTGCCTTTATCTCAACTTTTCCGAGAGAAGTATCTAAAAGAAATGACTTTCTCTTAAGGGTCATCCTTTCCATCTCAAAAAATCTCACTCCTATTGTTGTACTATTTTCAAATACCACCTTTGTAATATTCTCAATATTTTCCTTTTTACATAATATTTTAAGCAATACCCCGGGCCTTGTTTTTTTCATAATCACGTTCTCTAAAAATACATCAAGGGCACCTACATCAAAAAGTTTATCAAACAAAATATCGTAGAGTTGAGGATTCATGTCATCTATATTTGTTTCTACCATCATAACTTTTTCTCTAAACAATCCATCCCTATACCTGATTTCATATAAATTTAAAATATTGCACCAGTTTTCATAGTCATTACTTCCTCCACCCCTCCCAACATTAACAATTTCACCAGAGGGAAACTCTTTTACAAACTCACTTACACAACTTTTTAAAATTGCAGCACCTGTTGGAGTGGTTAACTCTCCATTTACCCCAAAACTAAAAATGGGAATATTTTTAAGTAAAATAGATGTTGCAGGAGCTGGAACAGAAAATTTTCCATGGGAGCAATCCACTATTCCACTTCCAACATTTACATGTGAAGCAATAATTTTTTCAAAATTAAAGTATGAAAGTAAAATTGCACTTCCCACAATATCCACAATTGAATCTACTGCCCCCACTTCGTGAAAATGTACATGTTCAACATTTACACCATGTGATTTTGCTTCAGCTTCTGCTATATTTGAGAAAATGTTAAGAGCAAGTTCCTTTACATCATCTTCAAGTTTTGAGTCTAAAATCTTATTTTTAATATCACCAAAATGTGTGTGGTGATGATGGGACTTTTCAAAAATTACCCTTATACCCTTTGAAAGGATCCCCCCCCTTTTTCTATCTTCAAGAACAACTTCATATTCGCCAATATCTACCTTTTTAAGATTCTCAATCAAATAATTAAAATCAGCCCCAAGGTCAATAAGCGCTCCTAAAAACATATCTCCAGCAATTCCACTAAAAAGATCCATATATAAGATACTCATTTTGCTAACTCCTTATCAAGTTCAGGCAATATTTCTCCAGCTTTCCCCTTTAAAAAATAGTCAGCATATTCACTTATGGGGGTTTTACTTATATTTACTTCAACCACCTTTGCGCCTCCTTCCTTTGCATAATATGGCATGGAGGCAGCA
>JALULU010000183.1 GCA_027040585.1 Acidobacteriota bacterium
AATTTTGTCCTTACTGTTGCAAATATACTTGCTGAGGGAGCACTTAGAAGAAAAGAATCAAGAGGTGGACATGCAAGAAGAGATTTTCCAAAGAGAGATGATGAGAAATGGCTTAAACATACCCTTGCTATTAAGGATGGTGAAGATGGTATAAAATTTGAATATATACCAGTAACAATTACTACATGGAAGCCTGTTGAAAGGAAGTATTAATTTAGGAGGATAAAAATGATTAAAAATTTACTCGGCATAAAGGGATGGGCTTTTGCAGGGAAGTTTAGCCTTCAAAGATATGCTTATATTCTTCAGAGAATAACTGGTTTAGGGATAATATTATATTTGCTAATGCATCTATATGTAACTGGTTTTAAGATAAAAGGTCAGGAAGCATGGAATAGCATTATGCAAACAGTCCACCATCCAATTCTACACTTTTTTGAGTTTTTACTTTTTATATGTGTTATTTACCATGCCTTAAACGGTTTTAGATTGATACTTGCTGAGTTTGGAATTGGAATAGGAAAGCCAGGAAGACAGGTGTATCCCTATACAACGTCTGTTGACAGGCAAAAAGGATTCTTTTTCTTTTTGATGTTTTTAGTACTAATTATTGTGTTGGTTGGTGCTGCTGATTTTTATCTATTACCTAAATAGTTTGGGAGGCAAAAAATGAAGGAATCAAAATTATGGTCATTGCATATATTTTCAGGAGCTATTCTCCTAATTTTATTGGGAATCCATATGGTTATAATGCATTTCGATAAGATCCTAAATTTAGGTGATTCCCTTGCCTGGAAATCAGTCCTCAGTAGGATGCAATCTACAAGTCATACTGTTATTTACCTATTACTCCTGTTGTTTGCTGTTTATCATGGACTCTATGGTGTTAGGTCGCTTATTTTTGAGTTGAACCTTTCTAAAAAAGGAAGAAGTGTTGTTTCATTTATTGTTGTAGTCGTAGGTTTAGTTGCTCTTATTTATGGGGGCTATGCAATAATAGCCGGTCATATGGCTAAGTTAAGTTAGTGGAGGTAGGAAAATGGCGGAAAAAAATTTAGAATCTAAGTTTGAAAGGCATATAAAAGACGTAACATTTAAGATTCTCAGATACAGTGGTGAAGGCGATAGCACTAAATTTGAGGAGTTTAAAGTTCCAGTAATTGGAGGGATGACTGTTTTAGAAGGATTGATTTATATAAAAGAGAATCTGGACAGCACACTTAGTTGGCGTGCTTCTTGTAGAATGGGTATTTGTGGTTCATGTGGAATGTTCATAAATAATTTCCCTATGCTGGCATGTCAAACACAGATTATGGATTTAAAATCTGATGTGATTGAGATAAAGCCCATGCCCAATTATCCAATAATTAAAGATCTTGTTCCAAATTTAGATAAACTTATTGAAAAACACAAAAGTATTAAACCTTATACACTTAGAAAAGAAGGTACACCAGAGGAAATAGAAGGTGAATTTTGCCAGAGTGTAGAAGAACTTGAGAGATATGAAGAATTTACTTTTTGTATAAAATGTGGGATTTGTCTTGCTGCCTGTCCTACAGTTGCAACAGCGGAAGAGTTTTTGGGGCCACAGGCATTAACTCAAGCCTATAGATATTCTGTGGACACAAGGGATCAGGGGTATGAAGAGAGAAAAGAAGTGGTGGATAATCCGCTTGGTGTTTTTAGATGCCATTTTGCGGGTTCTTGTAGCGAAGCGTGTCCAAAGGGTGTTGACCCTGCGCTTGCAATCCAACTTTTAAAAAAGACAATTGTGAAGGATTCAGTTTTTGGTAAAAAACTTGAAAACAATGCAAAGGTTTTACCAATAACTCAGGAGAATCCTAAAAAGAAAGAAAATATTAAACCTGCACCACCTAAGAGTGTAGAATAAATTTTTAGGGGTGGTTTTTTTGCCATCCCTTTTTATAGTATTATCTAACAATGAATCAATTAAAAGAACTGCCTTCTGTAAATGAGCTTTTAACTCTTTTGGATGCTTACCCATTGTTTAATTCTTATAAGAGAACCTTTATTAAAAACTGGATAAATCAAATATTTGTTACTTTGAGGGATGAAATTAAGAAAGGAAAATTTGAAAAGTATGGTAGAGAAGATTTTAAAGAATTAATATTAAAGAGATTGGAATTTAAAATAAAAAATATAGAAAGATTTGGTGTAAAAAAAGTTATAAATGGCACCGGGGTTATAATTCATACAAATCTCGGTAGATCGCCTTTAGAAAAGCATATATTGGATAAACTTTCGTCAACACTTTATGGGTATACAAATCTCGAATTTGATATTGAGAAGGGGAAAAGGGGGCATAGGGATGACAATATTTCAGAAATTCTTGAAGAACTTTTAGGTGTTGAGTCAGCAACTGTTGTTAACAACAATGCGGCAGCCGTTTTTATTGTTTTAAATACAATTGCAAAGGGAAAAGAGGTAATTGTTTCAAGGGGAGAACTTGTTGAAATAGGTGGTTCATTTAGAATTCCCGAAATAATGGAAAGAAG
>JALULU010000184.1 GCA_027040585.1 Acidobacteriota bacterium
GATTTCTTTATTGCCTCAATTACACCACCTGATGAAGTTCAAAAGATGATTGATGAGAGGAGCGGAATGAGTGCTGTTGGAAATATGAATGAATTTATGAAGTATAAGGCAGCAAAAGCAATCGAAGATGCTGCACAGGGAGTTGGTAAAGGTGGCGGAACTGCTGGTGAAGGAGTTGGACTTGGCGTTGGAGCAGGATTTGGAATGATGATGCCGGGAATGATTATGCAGTCAATGAACTCACAACAACAGGGACAAAATGTACCACAGATTCTATGTCCAAAATGTAATACTCCAAACCCACAGGGTGCAAAATTTTGTTCAAATTGTGGTGCACCACTTACAGCTACCCCAGCAGCAACATTAAAATGCCCAAAATGTGGTAATCCTGTATCTCCAAATGACAAATTTTGTCCAAATTGCGGTTATAAATTACAAAAAGAACCTAAAAAATGTCCTAAATGTGGATTTCTAAATGAACCAAATGCTAAATTTTGCTCAAATTGTGGTAGTAAACTATAATACTTCAAAAATTAAAAATATTTTTATTTAATCATCCTTTTTAGTTAATGCCTTTTCAATTTCCTCTTTTTTGATTTTTATGCTCCCGGGAAGTTGATTTTTAAACTCTTCCTTATACATTTCAAAGAAAACAAAGGTAAGGGCTGTGATAATTGGACCAAGAACAATTCCTGAAAATCCAAATAGTTTAATTCCACCAAGGATACTAAAAAATATTATTATTGAATGTAAATTTGTTTTTCCCTGAATTATAAGTGGCTTTATAAAATTATCAGATAATCCAACTACAGTTGAACCCCAAATAATGAGAAATAAAGCCTTTCCATAACTACCAATAATTATAAGATAAATTGAGGCAGGAATCCACACAATAAAGGTCCCAACTATGGGGACAAGGGACATAAAAGCCATAACAGTTCCCCATAACACTGGAGATGAAATCCCAACTATTATAAAACCTATGGCACCTAAAACCCCTTGAATTGTTGCCGTAGTAATATTTCCAATAACTGTTGCCTGAGCAACATCTTTAAACTTCCTGATAATTTTTTCTTCCTTCTCATTTGATAGTGGACTTAGCTTCAAAAGTTCCTTTAAAAGAGGATCTCCATATTTAAAAAAGTAATAAGTCAAAATTAAAAAGAAGAAAAAATGTAAAAATGAGGACGCAAATTCCTTTAAAACTGTTTTTGTAAGTAATACCATAAAAGAAGAAATATTTTTAATCCCGGTTACAATTCCCTTCTCTAATGAACCTGGAGTTAACTTAAAAAATGGCGCTGTAAGTTTATTTAACTTTTCCACAATTTCGGATGTTAAAAATTTCTTAACAACTGGAAATGAAATAGATGATAATTTCCCATTTATCGCTGAATATAACTGCAGGGATTCCTTTGCAAGTGTGATGATAATCAAAACAAATGGGATAACTATTATCAAAACAATGAACAAACACATTAGTAAAGAGGAAAGAGTTTCCCTATTTTTAGTAAATTTTAGTAATTTTAGATATAAAGGATATAAAACAACAACCAAGATAAGAGCCCATAAAATGTCAAAAATAAATGGTGAGAAAAGGTCTATAAAAAGATATAAAATTAGAAGGAAAATTACTATAAAAAAATATAGAGGATATCTGCCTACCTCATTATTTTGGGGCATATTTCCTCCAGAGGGCATTTATCACATTCCGGTTTCCTTGCTTTACAATACTTTCTACCGTGATATATTATCCAGTTGGAAAAATCTATCCACAATTCTTTTGGAATTTTTTCCATTAAATCCTTTTCAACCTTCATTGGATTAGTCTCTTTTGTAAGCCCCAATCTCTTTGCCACTCTTTTTACGTGTGTGTCAACTACAATACCCGATGGAATTCTGTAAAAATTGCCCAAAACCACATTGGCAGTTTTCCTGGCAACACCCGGAAGTTTTACAAGCTCATTTATATCCTTTGGAACTTTTCCATTGTATTTTTCAACTAAAATCTTACTACAGTTTTTTATATTTTTAGCCTTATTTCTAAAAAACCCTGTAGATCTTATTATATTTTCAAGGTCTGTAATATCAGCATTGGCAAAATCTTCTACTGTTTTATATTTTTCAAATAATATGGGAGTAACTTTATTAACCCTTTCATCTGTACATTGTGCTGAAAGTATTGTTGCAACTAAAAGTTCAAATGGAGATTTATAATTTAAAGCACATTTGGTCTTTTCACCATATTCTTTTTTCAAAATATCAACAATTTTATTTAAATTATCTTCCATCAGATTCTCCTAAAGGGTACCTTTGGTAAGTTTCTTTTTTGAATGCAGTTTTCTAAAACCTATACCATCCATATCTAAAAACACTTCAACAATATCACCCCTTGATATTTTTCCTTCAATAATTAAATCTGAAACAACATCTTCAATGTGCTTTTGTATAGTTCTTCTAAGAGGCCTTGCACCATAAGATCTGTCTTTACATGTAGACTCCACAATAAAATTTTTCACATCATCACTTAATTTAATCTTAATCTCCTGATTTTCCAAATTTTCATTTAGTTCTTTTATCAACAAATCTATAATCTTTTTTAAATCTTCATCAGTTAAAGAATCAAAAATCAATATTTCATCAATCCTATTTATAAATTCTGGCCTGAAAATCTTTTTTACCTCTCCCATTATTAGACTTTTCACCTTTGCCTGATCAGTTTTTTCATCCACTTTAAAACCAAGTCCACCCCCCTTTTGAATATATCTCGCTCCAATATTTGAGGTCATTATTATTATCGTATTTCTAAAATCTATTCTATTTCCAAAAGCATCAGTTAACTCACCTTCCTCAAAAACCTGCAATAGCAAGTTAAATACCTCTGGATGTGCCTTTTCAATCTCATCAAACAAAACCACACAATAGGGGTTTCTCTTGACAAGTTCAGTTAACTGCCCTCCTTCCTCATATCCAACATAACCCGGTGGTGAACCAATAAGTTTTGAAACTGAATATTTCTCCATAAATTCAGACATATCAAATCTTATCAAATTTTTTTCACTTCCAAATAGAAATTGAGTTAACCTCTTAGCAAGTTCCGTTTTACCAACCCCTGTTGGTCCAAGAAACAAAAACGACCCCACAGGTCTTTTTGGATTTTTAATACCTGCCCTGCTTCTTCTTATAGCCCTTGAAACAGCAGAAATGGCTTCATCCTGACTAACAATATATTTGTGGAGTTCCTCCTCCATTCTGAGTAATTTCTGGGCTTCTTCCTCTTTTATCTCAGAAATTGGAATACCAGTCCAGCTTGAAACAACATTTTCAATATCTTCTTTTGTAACATTTAACCTAAAATCTTCATCACCATTAAAATCTTCTGGTAATTTCTCAAGTAACATCTTTTCTTTCTTTTTAAATTCTAAAGCCTCATCTACTTCACCAAGCTTCATAAGGGAATCAATTTTAGATCTAATTCCCTTTAACATCACATAAGATTCAAATTGACTTTCAATCATATGCTCTTCATTTATCAATTTCACCCTTGAACCTGCTTCATCTATTATATCTATTGCTTTATCCGGCAAAAACCTATCAGTTATATATCTATTTGAAAGATACACCGCCATTTTTACAGCATCCTCTTTATATACAACATTGTGAAATTCTTCATATCTGCTTTTAATACCATTTATAATATCTATAGTTTCCAGCTCGGTGGGTTGTCTTACCATAATGGCCTGAAACCTTCTTTCAAGTGCTCTATCCTTTTCAATATATTTTCTATAATCTGCTGGAGTAGTAGCACCAATACATTGAATTTCACTTCTCGAAAGAGCAGGTTTTAAAATATTTGCAGCATCTAAAGAACCTTCTGCAGAACCTGCACCCACAAGAGTGTGGATTTCATCTATAAAAACAATGTATTCCCTATTCTCTTTAAGTTCATTTAAAATCTTTTTAAGTCTTTCTTCAAACTGACCTCTATATTTAGTTCCCGCAACAATTAAAGAAATGTCCATTGAAATAATCTTCTTATCCTTCAAAAACACTGGGACATCGTCTTTAACAATTCTCTGAGCAAGTCCTTCAACTATTGCAGTTTTGCCAACACCTGGCTCACCAATTAATATTGGATTGTTTTTTCTTCTCCTGCACAATACCTGAACAACCCTTTCAAGCTCATCCTCACGACCTATCAGTGGATCAAGTTCACCCTTTTCAGCAAGTTCAGTTAAATCTCTTGAATAATCATACAGTGCAAGTTTTTTTCTACTTCTTGACTCTCTTCTCGATTCCCTTTTGTCAACACTTTCTTCTGAACTTTTCTCTTTAAATTCATCTATAATTATATCTTTAACCTTTATATATCTCAGCCCTTCCTCATAAAGTACCTTTCCAACAAAAGTATCCTTTTCCCTTAAAATTGCAAGAAAAATGTGTATGGCCTTAACCTCATCATCTCCAAAAAACATTGACTCATAATTTGCCCTATTTAAAACCATTTTAGCATCCTCTGAAAGAGGTAGTTCTATGGCAGTGGTTTTCCTTTCACCCCTGTTAAATTTTGAAATAATTGTCCGCTTTACTGAATCAACCCCTTCCTGTCTGTTTGGAAAATATTGCTTTATATTATTTACTTCCCTAAAAATCCCAAGCAAAAGATGAGCAGAATTTATATTTTCATTACCCAGTATACCAGCCTCATGGCGGGCAAAGAAAATTACCCTTCTTGCCTCTTCCGAATACCTTTCAAACATAATCTTTAAACCTCATTTTTAATACTTTTCATAAATAATATAAACTAAAAGTAGTTCAATTTTCAAGATGAATTTTCCCATTAAAAAGTTTATAAATTTTCTCTGTATTCATTGCAAGTTTAATATCATGTGTAACCACAATGGCACTAATCTCAAATTTTCCCAGAATTTCAAATATTTTACCCATAACCTTTTGAGATGTTTTCTCATCAAGATTTCCCGTTGGTTCATCCATTAATAATAAATCTGGTTTATTTACCATAGCTCTTCCTAAGGCAAGTAATTGCTGCTGCCCACCACTTAATTCATCTGGTTTTCTATCCCTTTTATCAACTAATCCAATAAGGTTTAAAATTTCATCACATCTATAATTTATATCTCCACTTTTCCCGGCAATCATCTGAGGAATCTTTAAGTTTTCCATAACTGTAAATTCTGGTAAAAGATAGTGAAATTGAAAGACAAATCCAATTTTATTGCTCCTCAAGCTTGCTCTATCTTTTAAAGAAAGTGTTGCAATATCACTTCCATCTATTAAGACTTTCCCCTCATCTGGAATATCCATAGCCCCCATTATATGTAAAAGCGTTGACTTACCACTTCCAGATTCACCAATTATAGAAACTATTTCACCCCTTTGAAGGCAAAAGTCAATTCCTTTAAGCACCTTTATTTCTTCGCTTTTTGTCCTATAGGATTTATGCACATTAATCAATTCAAGAAAACAATTACTCATTTCTCAAAGCCTCTATAGGATTTACTCTACTACCTTTTCTGGCTGGATATATTGTTGCAAGGAGTGTTAAAATCACACCACCAATAAAAATAAATAAAACAACCATCCAATTTACCTTAAATGGCAGATATGAAAGTGAATAAACTGTCTTATCAACTCTTATCCAATGATATTTACCACACAAAAATGAAAGCAAAACACCAAGGACAGTACCAATAATTCCACCCAATACCCCTATTATAAGTCCTTGATAAATAAATATTTTAGAAATAGAATCCCGAACTGCACCCATAGAAAGTAATATGCCAATATCCCTCTGTTTTTCCATTACCATCATCGTTAAAGTGGTAATAATATTTAGTGCAGCCACAAGCACAATCAAACTTATTGCAAGAAATAGGCCCAATTCTTCAAGTTTTAATGCAGAAAAAAGTGGCTTATTTCTATCTATCCAATCTGAAAAGGAAAAGTCATCGCCTAAAAAAGTTCTAATCCTATGCTCAATGTTTTTTACTTTATCAACTTTTGAAACCTTTAAATCTATAAACTGAGACCCATTTTGCGGAATATTTAGCACTTTATTGGCAACTTTTATATTTACATACCCCCACATTGAATCATATTCATAAAGCCCCGATGAAAAAATGCCAACAACTTTTAACTTTTTTATTGTTGGAGACAATCCAAAAGGAGTTAATCTCCCCTGTGGAAAAATTAACTTAACATTATTTCCAACCTTTACCCCTATTCTCTTTGCCAATTCATAACCAATAACAATACCAGAGGTGCCATTCTCTATATCTTTTGTGCTCCCTCTTTTCAATTTAAATATGGTTCCATCAATCGCCTTTGGGAACTTAAAATTCACACCCTTTATAACACACCCCTCAGACGAGATATTCCCAACAATAAGGCCTTTTAAATATGATACCGGAGTTCCACCAATAATATCTTCAACATTTTTAATTTTACTAAGTACCCTTTCAGGATTTTTAATGTAATTATATCTTATTGGAATAATGGTTATGTGAGCAGTTGCACCTGCAATTTTTTGTCTTAACTGGGAAATAAGCCCCCCATACATAGAGGTAACAATCACAAGTGAAGAGACACCTACAATAACACCGAGTATTGATAAAAATGAAATAAAAGAAATTACAACATTTTTTCTTTTTGCCCTTAAATACCTCAGAGCTATGAATAACTCAAAACCCATTACTCTTTGCTTTTCTTTTCAGGTCTTAAAAGTGGAAACAAAATAACTTCCCTGATTGAACTTGAATTGGTAAAAAGCATTACAACCCTATCTATTCCAATTCCCTCTCCAGCAGTTGGAGGCATTCCATACATAAGGGCATTTACATAATCTTCATCCATCATATGGGCTTCTTCGTCCCCCGCTTCTTTCATTTTGAGTTGTTCTAAAAATCTTTCCCTCTGATCAAATGGATCATTTAACTCACTATATGCATTGGCAATTTCCATTCCCCCAATATAAAGTTCAAACCTCTCAACATAATCAGGTTCATCCTTTTTCTTTTTAGAAAGTGGAGACAATTCAAGAGGGTAGTCATAAATTATAGTTGGATTAATCAATTTTTTCTCAACCACTTCCTCAAATAAAATCCCCACAAGTTTCCCAATTGGCAGGTCTTCGTCAAATTCTATATTCGCAATCTTAAACAGTTCTCTTAACCTATTTAAATTTTTAAAATCCTCAAATTTAGGCTTTTCGCCATCAAAATCCCAATATTTAATAATGGCATCCCTTAAAGATAATCTTTCCCAGGAATCAAGATCTATCTCATAATCACCAAATTTAAATTTCCTGATCCCAAGAACCACATCTGCAACCTCTTTAAACATATCTTCAGAAAATTCCATTAAATCTTTATAATCGCTGTAAGACTGATAAAATTCAACCATAGTAAATTCAGGATTGTGTCTCGTGGAAATTCCCTCATTTCTAAAATTCCTATTTATCTCATAAACCCTTTCAAAACCACCTACTACTAATCTTTTTAAATAAAGTTCAGGAGCTATTCGTAAGTATAAATCAATATCAAGGGTATTGTGGTGTGTAATAAAAGGTCTTGCAGTAGCACCACCTGCCACTGCATGCATCATGGGTGTTTCAACTTCCATATAATCTCTTTCTTCAAGAAAATTCCTTATGGATTTTATAATTTTACTCCTGATTTCAAAAATTTCTCTCACCTTTGGATTAACAATTAAATCCAGATATCTCTGCCTATATCTTAGTTCAACATCAGTAAGTCCATGCCATTTTTCTGGAAGTGGGAGGAAACATTTTGAAAGAAAATATAGATTTTCCAAAAGCACCGTTAATTCCCCTGTCTTTGTCCTGAATAACCTGCCTTCAACACCAACAATATCACCTATATCCAAGAGTTTAAAAATTTCAAAAGTTCTCTCATCCACAATGTTCTTTTTAATGTAAAATTGTAATTTATGTTTCCCGTCTGAAATTGTGGCAAAGGAAGCCTTTCCAAAACTTCTAATTGCCAGAATTCTACCAGCAGTTTTAACTCTTTTTTCCTCATCCTCAAACTCTTTTGAAGAAAAGCCTCTAAACTTTTCGTTTATTTGGGCAATTGTATGGGTATATTCAAATTTGTTGGGATAAGGTTCAATACCAAGCTTCATTAACTCTTCAAATTTTTTTACTCTCTGTTCCTTTAATTTATCATCAAGTCCACCCATATCAATCTCCTTCTTTTCCTTTTAAATAAAAATTCTTATTTATTGCATCTAAAACACCATTTATAAATTGGGTTGAATCCTCGTTGCTAAACCTTCTTGCTATTTCAAGGGCTTCATTAATCGCAACAGATGGAGGTACATCATCTTCATACAGCAGTTCAAAAACAGATAACCTCAAAATATTTCTATCCACAATTGGCATCCTGCTTAACTTCCAATTTTTAGAAAATTTTACTATTAACTCGTCGATTAATTTTAAATTTTTCACAGTCCCGTTAAAAAGATAAAGAGTATATTGCTTTACTTCCTCACTCTTTGGAGGATGCATTTTCCAGTAATATTTAAGCACATGCTCTGGAGTCTCTTCAGATACATCCATCTGATAAAGCATCTGCATAGCCCTTTCTCGAGCCCTACGTCTTGCACCCATAACATCTATCCAATTTTATTAAAAAGATCAACCATTTCAATTACACTCATAGCAGCATCAAAACCTTTATTTCCAGATTTTAAACCTGCCCTATCAAGTGCCTGTTCAATGGTATCTGCCGTAATTATTCCAAATCCAATTGGAACTTTAGTCTCAAGCATAACCTGAGCAATCCCTTTACTAACTTCATTACTTACATAATTAAAATGTGGGGTCTCTCCCCTGATTACTGCACCTAAACATATTATCCCATCATACCTTCCACCCATGGCTATCTTTTTAGCAACAAGTGGAATTTCAAAAGAGCCTGGAACTCTATAAACATCAATATCTTCCTTCTTGGTTCCCGTCCTTACAAGGGCATCAACAGCTCCCGAAATTAACTTCGCCGTAATAACATCGTTAAATCTGCTTGCAACGATGCAAAATTTACGTCCCTTTGAAATTAATTTTCCTTCAATAAAATTTGACAAGATACACCTCTAATTTCTTAATAGTCTAAAAGGATTATTATAAATATACTTTTTAAAATTACAACAAAAATTAATCCGCCATGTTGTAGATTATTTCAAATAAATGATTTTCCTATATCCTCACTCTAAATAAAATCTTATTATAAGTTTATAACTTTTTTTACAAATTCCATATATATTGTAAAAATACTATATTTTTTAAAAAAATACTTGTTTTTTTTTATAATTTAAATAATATAAGAACCGTGGGGGTTGTAGTGAATTTAAGGGTAAAGATACATTTCTACTGAGATGGAAAGTTAGGTAAGTCAGTTGAAGACTTACGAAGAGTCCATTACATTTTCAATCAAAAAGCAATAAAAGAAATTATTTATAACAGGAGGTATATATGAAGAGAGTATCAGTGGTAATAATTTCCCTCCTGGCGCTGTATTTAGTATTAATGGGGATGAGTGTATATGGGCAGGATACGTCGAAGTATGATTTTATTTCGAAGAATTTACCTGAGAACAGTCAGGCTTGTGGAGACTGTCATGATGAGATTTACAGTAGGTTTATGAGGAATCAGC
>JALULU010000185.1 GCA_027040585.1 Acidobacteriota bacterium
CCTAAATTAACCGGCAAATTAAACTCTCTCCTGATTCTCTCAGCAATTATTTCAAGATGTAATTCACCCATACCCGAGATAATAGTCTGCCCACTTTCCCCATCTATTTTTGATACAAAAGAGGGATCTTCCTCTTCAAATTTTTTAAGCACATCTTGAAGTTTATCAAGATCACTATTTTTTTTGGGTTCTATTGCCTTTGAAATTACAGGTATATAGATTCCTATTTTTTCAAAAATTATGGGATTTTCTTCCTCACAAAGGGTGTCTCCAGTTGTTCCATTTTTTAATCCCATAATTGCTACTATTTCACCAGCCCTTGCCTCTTCAATTCTTATCCTTTTATTTGAGTGCAACATAAAAATTCTGGATATCTTTTCTTTGACTTTCTTTGTAGAATTATAAACAATATCTCCAACAGATATTTTACCTGAATAAACTCTAACAAAAGTATGTTTGCGGCCTTCAAGCATCATAACTTTAAATATAAGGGCTGAAAAATGTTCATTTTCAATTGGTTTTCTGTATATTTCCTTACCCGTTTTAACGTCATACCCTTTAACAGGAGGCAAATCAAGAGGAGATGGAAGAAAATCAACAATTGCATCTAAAAGTGGTTGTATTCCCTTATTTCTAAGTGCAGCACCACATAAAACCGGGGTAAAAGCAAAATCAATTGTTCCTTTCCTGACAGCTATTTTTAATTCCTTTTCTTCAATTTCCTCCCCTTCAAGATATTTTTCTGCTATTTCTTCATCATAATCAGCAAGGACTTCTAACATTTTTTCTCTGTATTCATCAAAAATTTTCCCATGAGTTTCAGGAATATCCGTTTCCTCAAACTCTGCCCCAAGCTTTTCGTCTTTCCAGAAAATCAACTTTCCCTTTAAAATATCAATCACACCATAAAAGTTATCATCTTTAAAATATGGAAATTGAAGCACCAGAGGATTAGCCCCTAATTTTTCAACCATTTGGTCCACAACTTCTTCAAAATTTGCCCCTATTCTGTCAAGTTTATTTATAAAGGCTATCCTCGGAACCTTATAACTATCTGCCTGATGCCATACTGTTTCAGATTGAGGTTCTACTCCTCCAACACCACAAAACACCACAACAGCCCCATCTAAGACCCTTAATGACCTATCCACTTCTATTGTAAAATCAACATGTCCCGGAGTATCAATTAAATCAACAGAAACACCCTTCCATTCAAAATTTGTAATTGCAGATGTTATGGTTATCCCTCTCTCCTGCTCCTGAGGCATCCAATCCATTGTTGCAGTTCCATCGTGAACTTCGCCCATTTTATAAATCTTACCTGCATAAAAAAGTATTCTCTCCGTAACTGTTGTTTTTCCTGCATCAATGTGGGCAATAATGCCAATATTTCTTATCTTTTTAACATCTCTCTTTTTAGCCATTGTCATTTTCCTCCACAATCTTAACAGAGAGATTGCTGAATCTATTTAACGCAACACCTATATCAACCCTTCTGGGAAGAGAAAAGTTAAAGGGCATATAATTTGTAAGAAAGTCAAACCCCTCCCTCTCTATTTTTTCAATTACATAGTTAATCCCATCTTTAATACCACTTTTACCATCAAAAATCCTCTTCGCAAGATAGTTTATTGCATATCCAATTGCATAAATTTGATATTGTTCTACTATCTGTTCCTGTGAATCAAGATTACAAATTGTATTTCCAAAAAATAGAGTTTTTTTTGGCTTTACATCAATTCTACACTCATACTTTCCCTTTGAAGCATCTATACTTGAAGAAATAGGCATTCTCACTAAGTTGTAATCAAATTCTTCTTTTTTAGTAAAAAGTATTGGAAATTTTTTAACCAGATCCTTTGCATCAGAAGTTTTATCCACTGGAATGAAATTTTCCATTACAATTATATTGTCGGCAACCTTTAAATACTCTCCACTTCCACCTGTAACCACTATTGTAGAAACTCCTTTCTTCTCATATATTTCCCTTATTCTTTCAATAAAAGGGGTTATAGGCTCTTTATCAGGTGGTAGAAACTCCCTCATAACTTCGTCTTTTATCATAAAATTTGTGGCAGCGGTATCTTCATCTATTAAAAGAAGTTTAACGCCCATTTCAATAGCCTCAATGATAGAGGCGGCCATTGAAGTACTTCCCGAGGCAAAGTCAGTGGAAAACTTATTCGTATCTTTGTCAAATGGCAGACCCCCAATAAAAGGAGAAATGTCTACCTTTGATATAAATCTACCATCTTCAGCTTTTATTTTTAAAGCAGTTGGGTTGGTAACGACATATTCTCTACCATCACCGGGTATATGTGGATACACTCCCATTGTTATACTATTTAGAAGAGTTGACTTTCCATGAAACCCCCCTCCTGTAATAACGGTAATTCCCTCTGGAATACCCATTCCTGAGATTTCCCCTCTATGGGGAGTTGTAATTTTCACCTCATAGGACGGTGGAGACTTAAATTCAACAGCCCCTTTTTCAA
>JALULU010000186.1 GCA_027040585.1 Acidobacteriota bacterium
AAAAAGAAAAGATCCCATAAAAAATCCAAAAAGTAGATTTAAAAAAGTCTTAAGCTTACCCTTTTTAACCTCAAAATCTGAACTAACCTTTAAAAACTCTTCCCCGTAAGGTATTAAAATCTCAAAAAGGGATAGCTTTATAATAAAAAATATGGCAATCCCTATAAAAAAACCGTATTCAAGAAGAACTATTGTGCAAATGGGAAAAAAGTTAATGGGACCGTAAAGCTCAAGGAAAACTGCAAGTAAAATTGGAATTAAAAATATTAAAATTTTAAAAAGCGTGATAATATCAACATAATCAACTTTTTTCTTCTTTCCCATTTCATCAAAAAATCCAAAAATTTCCATTAGCTTACTTTCAAATACCACAATTTCCCCAAAATCGGCTATATTCTCCAAAAAAGATATATCACTGTACCAGAGCCAAATAGCAATACCTTTAAATCCCAAAAATTTCTCTTTAAAAACTGTTGTAAAAACCTCAATATGAAAAAGGGGATAAAATCTCCACATTTCTAAAATATCTTCTTTTATTTCAATCTCCTTTACCATTGAGATGGGAATTTTAATGCCCATAAAGGGAAAGTTTAAAAAAATATATTTCCCATTAACATCAAAAGACTTTGGTTTAAAAATTAAGTTAAACAATATAAGTGTATATATAAACAAAAAAATTAAGTGGACGGCTGCATCATCTCTTGAAATTGAAAATATGATAACAGGAAATAAAATCAAAAGTGAAGTAAAATAAACTACCCATACATAATAGATTTTCCTAACACCACCTGGCAAGCTTAAACCTCAAAAATGTATCAACTCTTTAATCACTTTTTCTTTTACTAAAAAGTTCTAAAAACTCCTTTTTTCTCAAAACGTATAAAACAAATATATTGATACCCCCATATATTCCACAGACTATAAATGTCATTACCAAACCTACCATCTTAAAACCAAAGGGATTATCGGGATTTGAAGTAATAGTAATAACACCAATAAGAAATAGGATTATTATATTAAGAAGTATAAACCACGCTAGAATTTCAAAAAAGGTCCTTGCCCACTGTCTCCTTTTAAAAAAATAAAACGCCGATATTAAAATTGATATCCCAAGAATAATGTTAAATGAAGCCAATTCTAAATAATGTCTGAAAAAGAAGAAACGTTCAAAGGCAATTTTGGGAATGTCAAAACTTTTAAAAGTCACTATTCCAAACACGCCTCCCATAACACTTAAAAATCCAACTACAAAAAACAGTACCGTCAAAAGCTTTAAATAAATTTCCATTTTATCTTTTTCACTCATAAATTACCTCTCTTTTTATTGACTTACTCACATTTAAGTTTTGTTACGAAATATTGACACCAGTAATAACCCACATACCCACCTTTACCCAATAAGCCAACTCCACACGCTGCTCCTCCTCCAGCACCACCTCCAATAAATGATAATGAGATTGAAAATCCTTTTGTCTGCCAACTTTCTGGAATCTTTGAAGCTCCAAATGAAAACCCATAAAACTCTATTCCTCCACCCAACCCATATCCGTTACATATCCAACTGATTTTAAACTTACACCTTCTCCAACACTTCAAATCCACACAATAACACGTTGCTGAACCTGCAGCTATCCCAAATAAAATTGCTACATTAAAGGAAACTTCAGAATGACAAAAATCTACTTGGTATCTTGGCTTTCCTTCCCCCCACAAACCAAAAAAATCAAATCTCATCACAGGATTGCATTTTGAATAATTGTATTCATTCTCCCCAAATTTATTTTTCCAGTATTGATCGATTGGATCCTCCCTCAAATACCTCCCAATTTCAGGTGCGTAGTACCTATTAAAGTTGTAATAAAACCCTGTTTCAGAGTCAAAGTACTGTCCTGGAAATCTCAAATTGTTTTCAATTTGATTTACTGTTTCATTTACATTTCCAAAGGCAAAATAGTCAGCTTGCCAGACTGTAGAAAAGTTTTCATCAATCATTTTTTGAGGCGTAAATAAGTGATCGTTTATGTAAAAGTATTTATTTCCAGTTGAATCTTCCTGATACATGGGATCTGTGGACCAGGGACTGTCGGGATTGTAGCTATATTTCTTAATCAAGTTTCCAGAACCATCGTACTTTGCAAGTAACCCCTCCTGACCGTAGAAGTAAATAATTTCCTTTTCTAAATTCCCATTTGAGTAGATTTCCTTTTTCACCCTTTCTCCCAATGGATCGTAGGTGTATTTTGAAACTAAGTTGCCATTTATGGATACTTCTTCTATTCTCTCAAGTGGATTGTAACTTATATCATACCTATTTCCACTTTTTTCATAACTTACAACTGAACCATTCTCATTGTAACTAAGTACTCCTACATTTGTTCCACCATTTCCATATCCCAAAAGCTCATTTGCTCCGTCGTAACTAAATGTGTCATACAGATTACTGCTTACCCTGTTTCCATTGTAATCATAACTGTAACTCTCTCCATCCCTGTAAC
>JALULU010000187.1 GCA_027040585.1 Acidobacteriota bacterium
CTTTTTGGCAGCATTGCAGTTAATTCGAAAGGCTCAAATGGACTATTTTTTGGAAACTCAACATTCTTTTTTAAAGAATTTGTAGCAGTTACGGCTACAGCAATATATGCTTTCTTGTTCACATATGTTGCTTTGTGGTTAATCAATAAAATAACTTCAGTAAGGGTTTCTGAAGAAGTAGAAAGAAATGGATTAGATAAATCTGAATTTGAAGAGGAAGCATATATATAGGTGCGTTAAAAAACTAAAATTAAAATTTAATTTTTAATGGTTCATTTTTAGCAAATTCTGAAAAATGTTAATTCTGGAGAATAGCAATCGTCATAGTTATGGCGGTTGCTTTTCTTTTTCTAATTTAAAAAAAATATTTAATGTATTTCAATATGGCAAATATTAATTGATTTATATAAAAAACATTTTATGTTTTGAATACTATTAACAAGATGTTTGATTTATCTATTTATTGTAAAAATTTTAATAAATTTTATTGAGGAAGGAAATTAATCTCTGGTTTACAGGTTATCCATGGAGAAAGATTATTTGGTTTAACTAAAATCCATGTCAAAAATGAGAAAAAATCTTAAAAACTTCTTGAGTACGGTTTATTTTCAAGTTTAAATATTTATCGGCCCTACTTGGTGTATACTGGTTTTATCAAAAAAACAATAGTAAAAACTTAAGATAATATCTTTCAACTTTCGAAAGAATTTGACAAATAATATTTATGTAAATCGCTAAAAAATATTACAAACTACCTTATGTTAAAATTAACTATAATCTACTAACCTTATGCACCTTTTTTAATGGATTTACCTTTCTTTTCCTCTTCCTCTTTAATTTCTGGTTCTATATAGTCTTTTTTCCATATTGGATCAGTTAGTTTTGCTACATCTTTTCCATATTTAATGAGACCTTCGCGGTATTTTTCATCATTAAGTGCCTCTTCTGCATTTTTATCCATTGGTTTTGCGCCCGTTTTACATATTACTCCATAGGCAAATTTGTAGTGGTCTCTAATGGGACATGGAACAATGTAGTTTTTTACATCTTTAGCCTCTCTCTTGTATCCATAGGCATTCTGCCATGCCCTGATGGATTTGAGAAGTGGATGCATGAGGATTTCAGTGAGTGTGCCACCTTTTTTATAGATTTCATTCACGTCTGCAACGTAATATGGGAAAAATACACAGGGCGAAGCATGACCATTCCAGTCAATAAAGAAATATCCTCCACTTCTTCCCGCAGAGATGCAACCAACTGATATTGGTCCACCATTCCAGAAATCCACTAAGAAAATATTTCTGTTGTAAATCATATACTCTTCCCTTTTATACATCATAAGCCTCTGTTCAGGTGTGACAACTAAATCAAGGGTAAAACTGCGGCCTATTGGCATATATTGGAATATCCAGCCGTAAATTGCTCCCTCTTTTTCAAAATAAAAGTCAACAAATTTATCACTCATTAATGTGTCCACATTATATCTTGTTGCAGTTGCGGATATGCCAAATGGAACTCCAGCTTCACGGAGATTTTCAAAAGCCTTTAAAATTCTCTTAAAAACTCCTTTTCCTCTTCTCTCATCTGTTTCCTTTTCAAATCCTTCTACACTAATTGCTGGTGTTACATTTCCAAGTTCAGCAAGCCGTTTTGCAACCTCTTTTGTTATTAGAGTTCCATTTGTATACATCATAAAATAAGTGTCATTAAACTCTTCAAATAGGTCAAATAATGTGTGGCCGTCACTTTCATACATTAGGGGTTCACCGCCTGAAATTACCGTAAAATTTGAACCCCATTCTTTCCTTTTGGATTCAATTATCCACTTAAGTACATCATAGCTAAGTTTTTCATAATCTTTGGCTGAACTTGCAGCATAACAACCTTTACAGTGAAGATTGCAGTGTTTTGTTGGACTTATGGTCAAAAATGTTGGGGGATCAAAACCATATTTTTCCCTGAAGGGTTTCTGCCGATCAGATTCACCGATGATTACATTTTCCACAAAGTTCTTAATAACAGCTTTTCTCACCTGTGGAGAAATTCTTCCATCTGAAAGTGCCTTATCCACTGTTCTAAGTAGATTACTCATTACCCTATATCTAAGTTCTTCCACTTTTTTGGGGCGTTTGTCGGGATTTTCTACAATGAAAATTCGGTAAAGTTCCTTTTCACCCTGTTTAAGTGCCCACTTTCTCACTAAATCTTGTTTTAAGAAAGTATCTAACACCTCTGCTGAAAAACTCTTCCATAAATTTTCTATGCGTAAAAAATTAAACATTGTTACGCCTCCTGAAATAGATAAATTTAAAACTCATTACCACAAATTTTGTGGAAATGATGATTTCAAAGAACAGCAAAAGTCAATTTTAAAAAACTTTTTAAGACCTATTTTTAATATATATCTAAAATTTAAAATATTCAATAAAATATTCAATTTTGTTAAAATAAGTTTTTGAAAATTCTAAAATTTGGAGGTCTGACCCCCTTTT
>JALULU010000188.1 GCA_027040585.1 Acidobacteriota bacterium
TACAAAAGAGTTGTTTATGATGCATCTAATATTTTAAACAACTCTGGTACGATGTTACAAAAAGCATCATAATGCAAAGGGAATTAAAAAATATTGGAGGTTGTTTTGACTTTTGGGGTGGAATAGAATTAAGTTTAAAGCTTACCATCGCTGTCATCCTGAACGAATGCGAAGGATCTAACTCAAAAAGCCGAAATATATTCTTAGTTTCACAGCCGTTTAAACTAGATTCTTCGCATTCGCTCAGAATGACGGAGATGGCATAGTTTAATAATATACCATTTTACTGATATAGAATCCTTAACTTAATTGTATTGGCAGGTTCTACCCTTCAACCAGAATAGTTCAAACTTAAAACAACTAATATTCTCACAACCTCAGAATTACACAATAAGAAAAGAACTTACTTATAGCCAATTTATTGGCTATTCCTGCACAATTTGAAATTTTCGGAAAAAGAGATTTGTTTAATTGTAGTGTTAAGAAAATGCAACTGTCTGAAGCCGATAGGCTGAGTTTTGCATTTTTAACGGAAATTAAATAAATATCCCGAAAATCTCATCTTTTGTGCGATTTTTTTGCTTCGTTTTTTTCTAAAAAAAATGAAAGAGAAACCTTGTATGAGTTGTAAATTAAGAATATGCATTGTATACTTAGCTATATGCATTGCGTAATGCAATTACGCAACGAGGGGAAATTAAGTTGAATGTTAAGACCTACATTATATACTTATTAAAAGAGCGTATGCGTTGCAAAATGCAATTTTGCAACGAGAGAAACTTTATTTTATTAAAATACTTTTAAAAGTTAAAAAACTTGATAGAGTAAACTCGCTTATTCATCAAGTCAAACGTTATGCCTACAAATTACTATATTTTTAGTATATTACTAGTAATTCTAAGAATTTTATGATATAATTTTCCTCTAAATTGATAAAAGGAGACTTTATGTCAAATAAAAACCTTATAGAAACTCAAAGCAAGACAAATATTGTAAATACATTGCATACATTAGCAGAGGCTATTGAAAAAGATGCTATATCAAATTATGAAATTCAACAAACAAAAGAAACCATAACAATAAAGGTTGATTCTCTTGATGGGCAAGAAAGAATTATTCAAGAACATACAGAAATCGATGGTTTTTCTCATCATTCAACTACAAGAATAAGAAAACCAAAACCTGATGAGCGTTTAAAGATTGTAAAAACATTAGTAAAACAAGGATTAACTCAAACAGATATTGCTAAAAAGACAATGTATTCTCAAAAAACAATTTCAAATGATATTAAAAAATTAAAAGAGAATAATGAACTATAAAAGGCATAACAAATCATTGGAGAGAAATATTTGACCCTACGGCTCAAATATTTCTCAACTCAGTCGTTGCACGCTCCCTCGGAGCGGAAGCTCACTGGTTACAAAATTGCATTTTTACTGGCTCCCAAATTGTATTTGGGGGCATTTACCCACTAGTTACGAGCTTAATTCGATGAATACCCCTATTATACACTCCCAAATACAATTTTTACTGGTTACAAAATTGCATTTTGTAACCTCGTTAACCTAAAAACAGTAGAAAAAATGACATAAAGTTATAACTAAACCCCATAAACCCTACGAAATAACATCATCCCAACAATAGTAGCAGATATTGCTAAACTTACATTTAAAAGTACATTTAAAAGAGCTTTATAGTATAAGCCTTGTTGTAGCATCAGAACGCTCTCTAGGGAGAAGGTAGAGAATGTTGTTAATGCTCCTAGCATTCCTGTAATTAGTAGAGCTTTTGCATTTGGCGAAATAGTTTGCTCGAAGTATAGAGCCAAAAAGCCTATTATGAAGCTTCCTATAATGTTTACGCCTAGTGTTCCATAAGGGAAGGCTGTGCCTAATAGTTTGTTTATGTAGAATGAGCCTAAAAAACGCATAAGGGCACCTATAGAGCCACCTATAGCTACAGATATTAATATTGATAAATTCATGTTATGCCTTTTAACCTGAGTTCGACGGAATACCATAGCCATAAAAGTCTAAAAATAGGTAAGGTTTTTCACTGGTTACAAAATTGCATTTTGTAACCTCGTTAACCTAAAAATAGTAGAAAAAATGACATAAAGTTATAACTAAACCCCATAAACCCTACGAAATAACATCATCCCAACAATAGTAGCAGATATTGCTAAACTTACATTTAAAAGTACATTTAAAAGAGCTTTATAGTATAAGCCTTGTTGTAGCATCAGAACGCTCTCTAGGGAGAAGGTAGAGAATGTTGTTAATGCTCCTAGCATTCCTGTAATTAGTAGAGCTTTTGCATTTGGCGAAATAGTTTGCTCGAAGTATAGAGCCAAAAAGCCTATTATGAAGCTTCCTATAATGTTTACGCCTAGTGTTCCATAAGGGAAGGCTGTGCCTAATAGTTTGTTTATGTAGAATGAGCCTAAAAAACGCATAAGGGCACCTATAGAGCCGCCTATGGCTACAGATA
>JALULU010000189.1 GCA_027040585.1 Acidobacteriota bacterium
TCTTTTTTGGTTGGATAGTCAATCTTTAATTTCAACATAAATCTGTCAACTTGAGCCTCAGGAAGTGGATATGTGCCTTCTTGCTCAATGGGATTTTGAGTTGCCATAACTAAAAATGGAAGTTCCATTTTATAAGTATTGTCTCCTATAGTTACCTGTTTTTCCTGCATTGATTCAAGTAAAGCACTCTGGACCTTTGCAGGAGACCTATTTATTTCGTCAGCCAATATTAAATTTGCAAAGATAGGTCCTTTTCTGGGATAAAATTCAGATGTTTTTGGATTAAAAACCATTGTACCAACAATATCAGCAGGAAGTAAATCTGGCGTAAACTGGATTCTTCTGAATTTAGCATCTATAGTCTTTGCAAGGGTTGATATTGATAGTGTCTTTGCAAGTCCCGGTACACCTTCTAAAAGAATATGTCCCTGTGTCAAAAGTCCAATTAAAAGCCTTTCTATAACATAATCCTGACCAACAATTACTTTTCTCATTTCAGAAAGAATATCCTCAATAAATTTACTTTCTTCTGAAATTTTGGCATTAAGTCTGTTTATATCTATTTGATTACTCATATCACCCTCCTATATTTTCTTATATTTTCACGGAAAAAAACGCTAAAAGTTCCAAATCTATTTTAAAACTTTAAGGATATCTGAGCGACTAATTATACCAAGTAGTTCCCTGGCATTCTTCCTTGAAACCACTGGTAAATAATCAACATGGTGTAAAACCATTTTTTGAAGTGCCCTGTGTAAATTTTCGTCAGGATAGGTTACTATAAGTTTTGCAGGTATAGCATCCTTCACCTCTAAATTTCCTTTATTTTCTTTTATATACCTTAAAAGTTCATCTTCAGTAATTATCCCAATTAAAAATCCTTTTCTATTAAGGACAGGAAATCCATGGTGCTTTGTATCAACCATCTTTTCAAATGTTTCTTTTACCGATTGAGTACTTAAAATTGTAAGTAGATCATTTTTCCCTATCATTACACTTTCTACCCTCCTAAGTTCAAGAGGATCCACTTCCATATCAAGTTGTAATAAAAAACCTCTCTTTTTAAGTTTCATTGTATAAATTGTAGCATCAGTAAGAAGCCAGGAAACTCCATCTGCCACAACGCAAGCAAACATTAAAGGAAGAATGATTTTATAATTTAAGGTCATTTCAAATAGTATTATTATTGCAGTAAGCGTTGCCCTGCTAACCCCTGCAAAAAGTGCTGCCATACCAACCAGTGCATACGCACCAGAATTTGCAGTGATATGAGGAAAAAAATGATGCATAATTTCACCAAAGGCACCACCCATTACAGCCCCAATATATAATGTTGGAGCGAAAATACCACCCGACCCACCGCTTCCTATTGTAAAACTAAGTGCCATAACTTTTAAAACTATTAATATCAAAAGTAATTGCAAGGGAAGACTTGAATTTAATGCTTTTTCAACTGTCTCATAACCAATACCAAATATTTCAGGGTGAAATAAACCCATTAAACCAACAACAAGACCACCAAGTGCTGGTTTCAAGAACTCTGGCATTTTAAATTTATCAAAAACATCTTCAACACCATATAGAGACTTTATAACAAATACACTTAGCAATCCTGCAATTAACCCTAAAAGAAGATAAAAACCAAATTCAACGGGATGAACAAATTTATATTCTGGCACTCTGAAAGCAGGAAAATTTCCAAGATAATATCTGGAAATGAATGTTGCAAAAACTGTTGATACAACCACAGGTATAAAAGAGCGAGTTTTAAATTCAAACAACACAACTTCAAATGTAAAAATTACTCCAGCTATAGGAGTATTAAAAGTAGCAGCAAGCCCTGCCGCTGCACCACATCCAACCAATACTTTAAGTAAGTTGGGTCTAAATTTGAAATATTGTCCAAGCGTTGAACCTATTGATGAACCAATTTGAATGATAGGTCCCTCTCTGCCCGTAGAGCCCCCCGATGCGATACAAATAGCAGATGCAACAGCTTTTACAATACCGACTATTGGCCTTATCTTCCCTGCTTTAAATAAGATTGCTTCCATAACCTCAGGCAATCCATGCCCCTTTGCCTCACTTGCACCATAATAAACTAAAAGTCCCACAAAAATACCACCTATTGCAGGAATGAAAATAACAGCACTTCCGAGACTATGTTTTAATACAGTAGTTTCACCAAAAGAAAATGTTCCATAGAAAAAAATATTCTGGAAGAAAATTATCATAAATCTAAGGACTATGGCAACATATCCACCCAATATGCCAATTAGTATGGCAAGAGAATTGACAATAATAAACTCTCTCTTTTTGAGAGCTTCAATATGATAAAGTCCTTTATGGGGTTTTAAAAGTTGTTTTAAACTCATTTTTTTAACTGGATTAAAGTTAGATTATAAAATTATTTATATATTTCTTCAAGAAATAATTGTATCGATATTTATGTTATAATTACTTTTAAAAATATAAAAGGATATTTGAAC
>JALULU010000190.1 GCA_027040585.1 Acidobacteriota bacterium
CTATTAGTATAAATGCTATATTATGGACAATTTTTATAAAGTGGGCTTGGAAATTAAAAATATTTTATCCTTGGTTAGTGCAAACTCCAAACTTATCTGGAAAGTGGGAAGGAATGCTAAAATCAAATTGGGAGGATGGTAAATTAGACCCTATTCCGACCACAGTTACAATTACTCAATCTTTTTTACATATCCAAATAAAGATTAAAACGGGAGAGAGTAGAAGTCATAGTGTTGGAGCTTCATTTGATATTGATGAAGAAAGAGGCTATCAACAACTATTTTATTCTTATATAAATACACCAAAAGCAGGAGTAAGAAGTAGAAGTGAAATTCATTATGGTACAAGCTTATTAAACTTTGAAGGATTTAATGTTGATACTTTAGAAGGAGAGTATTGGACTTCTCGTAAAACCACAGGAGAATTAGAATTGAAAAGAGTAAAGGAATAATATTTTGATTAAAGAATTACATAGTATTTTGATGGAACTTTATACTCAATCACATAAGCCATTTTCAGGTATTGGAATATTAATTAGTGATGATATTTCTACACTTCCTATCAGCCCATTATATGACTCTAAGGCAAAAATAAAGGGTATTAACTTATTGGAACAATTACTTGATTTATCAAACTATAGTAATTTATATCATGATGGGTTTCATATTTTGTCAACAGATTTAAAAATAACGCACTCTTCTCAATATTTTTATCCCAAACCACCTAAACATTTTACATTAGATGTTAATAATAAGCATGGTGTTCGATATTTTGTTGCAAAAATTGGTTCTACTCTACCAAATGTTAAATACACAGCAATAGTAGGTGGAGATTATGGTGTTTGTATTTTTAAAAATGGACAAATTATAAAGGTTGCATACAATGATTAATCTCTTTTCTATCACTAAAATTATAACAACATTTTCTGCATTGTATGCAGTATTACTATTTATATTGCTACCATTTTTTAATATAGAAATCAATACAAGTAGTATTTTTAAATATACAGCTCTTTTTGAAATTATTATCATCTTAATTTTAATTGTAGGATGGAAATCTATTTGGAATAAAATTCCAAAATTAAATGATTGGTTATTTCCTGATATAAATGGTACATGGAATGTCGAAATCCATTGGAATTGGAAACAAGAAGATGGAAATATTAAAACAGGTATTAAAAAAGGGCAAGTAGTTATAAAACAAAACTTTTTAACTTTAAGTATGGAGTTGTTTACAGATGAATCAGAATCTGAAACTTTAGTTATTCAGCCTAAAAAAAACACTGATTCAGGAAGATTACAATTCTACTATATTTATAAAAATACTCCTATTGATAAGGGAGACAATAAATTATCATCACATATAGGTACAGCTATTTTAAAAGTTGCTCCTCATAATAATTGTATATTACAAGGTAATTATTTTACAGATAGACATACACAGGGTTTATTGAAATTTACAAAAATAATTTCATAACGAAAAAACACATGATATAATAGTAAAATCAAGGACAAAAAATGAACTATAACGAAATACTCGAAGAGCTACACACCGAAGCAATAGAAAAAAAAGATTACACCAATAAACTAAATCCTAAAACGCTTCAAAATATCAAAACCATCCGCTCGCTCCCAAATTGCATTTGGGAGCATATACCCACAAGACCATAAAACCCCACAGTAAAACAATAATCAATACAAAAGGCAATTAAAATTGGGTAGAAGTAGATACAAAATATATGAACCTACACATACATATTTTGTAACATTTACAATACTACACTGGATACCTATATTTACAAATAAAGATAGTGTTGATATTGTAATCTCTAAAATATCTACAAAAAAGTGATAACTTAAAAATATATGCCTATGTGATATTAGAAAACCATATGCATTTAGTTATGCAAAGTGATGATTTACCAAAAACTATACAGAAATTCAAAAGACATACTGCGAAGTATATTATCGAATTATTAAAAAAGAAGAATATAAAAACTATACTAGAACAATTAGCCTTTTATAAAAAGGCACATAAAAAAGATAGCCAACACCAACTGTGGCAAGAGGGGTATCAACCAAAGTTAATACAGTCGGATAAAATGATGAGAGAGAAGATAGAGTATATTCATAATAATCCTATTAAAAGAGGATATGTAGATGAAGATTGGCATTGGCGGTATAGTAGCACTAGGGATTATATGGGTTTAGAGGGGTTGATAGATATTGAAAGGTTTATTTGATATTTTTAGTGGTTGGCGTATACACTCCCAAATACAATTTGGGAGCGAGCGTAAAATTGGCATTGGCGGTATAGTAGTGCTAGGGATTATATGGGTTTAGAGGGGTTGATAGATATTGAAAGGTTTATTTGATATTTTTAGTGGTTGGCGTATACACTCCCAAATGCAATTTGGGAGCGAGCGTAGATTACCTAAAACACTCTGTTAAATTAGCTCTATACCATCACCACAATCTACACTAAC
>JALULU010000191.1 GCA_027040585.1 Acidobacteriota bacterium
ACAATTAAATCCGGGAAAATGCCTTTTTCTTCCAAAAATTTTAATATCCCAATATGAACAAATCCTTTTGCTCCTCCACCTCCTAAAGAAAAGGCGAGCTTATGCTGTTTATTTCTTTTAAACAACCTCAATAACTCCTCTATAGAGAATATTTTCAAGTGATCTTTTTAATTCAGGTGACCATTTTATTTTTAAATTATTTTCAAATCCATAAGACGCTATTTTTTTATTGTTTTCAGTAATTAAAATTTCCACCGGTGTGTTTCCGTTCATTGCGTGAATAATATTACAAAAATTTTCAGCGATTTCTGGACTTATTCTACTTACATCAATCTTAATTCTGATTTTTTTTGCACATATGATTTTTGCATCTTCTAAGGAATAAACTTCTTTAAGAAAAAATATTTTGCTATTGTCATCATCGAAAAAATTAATGGTTCCCTTTAAGAGTAATGGAACATCTTCTTCTATCACATCTTTAAACTGTTCATATATACTTTCTAACATTGTAAAGTTTAATCTTCCTGTTTTATCATCAATGGTCCCTACATATTTTTTTCTTTTACTTTTAGTTGTCTTAGCAGCAATTTCAGTTATTACCCCAATGATCATTATAGTTCTATCATTTTTATTTTCCTCCAGAGATTCAATGGTATCGTGCTTGAGTGAATTGACAACATCATTGTATTTGTCCATTGGGTGTCCAGATAGGTAAATTTTTAATACCTCTTTTTCAAGTTTTACTATTTCATCAAGGCTAAATTCAGGAATGTCTTCAAATTTAAAATCAGCGTTTTCATCGGTTATTCCTGCAATTTCAAAAAGAGATGCACCGTTTGTTTTATTCATTTTCTTTTCATTTTGAATTAGTGATAAGCTTTTTTCAAGATTTTTTAAAAGTACTGACCTTTTAATGCCAAAACAGTCAAAAGCGCCCGCCTTAATAAGGCTTTCAATTACCCTTTGATTTACTGACGAAAGATTTATTCTCTTTAAAAAATCTTTAAAGTGTTTAAAGGGACCATTCTTTTCTCTTTCAGATATAATGGCTTTTATTGCTGCCGTTCCCACATTTTTAATTGCTGATAATCCAAATATTATACCTTCTTTCGAAGGGGTAAAATCTACACTACTTTCATTAATATTTGGGGGAAATATGTTAAGTCCCATGTTTTTACATTCAATGATATATTGTGCAAGTTTTTTGGGATCCCCCTTTTCACTTGTAAGTAGTGCCGCCATAAAAGGAATGGGATAATTTGCTTTGAGGTATGCAGTCTGATATGCAACCCATGCGTATGCAACACTGTGAGATTTGTTAAAACCATATTCAGCAAATTTTTCAATTAAATTGTATATTTCAAGTGCCTTTTTTTCATTTATTTTGTTTTTCTTTGCTCCTTCTATAAATCTTTTTTTCATCTTTTCCATTATATCCCTTTGCTTTTTACCCATAGCTTTTCGAAGTGTATCAGCTTCTCCCATTGTAAAATTTGCGAGGGAAGAGGCTATTTGCATAACCTGTTCTTGAAATACAATAATTCCATATGTATCTTTTAAAATAGGTTCAAGAATTGGATGTGGATATGTTATTTTTTTTCTTCCTTTTTTTCTTTCAATATACTCATCAATCATTCCTCCACCTATGGGACCAGGTCTATAAAGGGCATTCATTGCAGCCAGATCTGAGAATTTATTGGGCTCTAATTTAATGAGATTTTTCCTCATTCCCTTACTTTCAAACTGAAAGACACCCATTGTATTACCTTTACTGAAAAGTTCATATGTCTTCCTATCATCCTTAGGAATTTTGTTTATATCTATTTCCTTACCATATAGTTTTTTTATCCCTTCTAATGTGTAATCAATTACAGTCAGGGTTATAAGTCCCAGTAAATCCATTTTTAAAAGTCCCAATTTTTCAACTTCTTTCATATTAAACTGTGTTGCTATTATGTTTTTTGATGTTTTATAAATGGGCACATATTCTGTAATTGGTTCTGGAGATATTACCACACCAGCTGCATGAACTGAACAATGTCTATTTAAGCCTTCTAATCTCTGAGCTATTTCAAAAATTTTTCCAAGTTGTTTATTCTTTCTTATCTCTTTTTTAACACTCTGGTCTTTTAAAGCTTCTTTTAAAGAAACCCCATTTGGTATAACATTTTTAGCAATTCTATTTGCATCATCAAAGGATATACCAAAAACCCTTGCCACATCTTTAAAAGCCGCTTTTGTTTGTAAAGTTCCAAATGTGGTAATATTTACCACGCAGTCATTTCCATAAACTTCAACTAAATGTTCTCTTACCAGTTCTCTCCTTATCTGACAAAAATCTATATCTATATCGGGAGGACTGATTCTTTCTGGATTTAAAAATCTCTCAAAAAAGAGGTCATATTCAATTGGATCTATTTCAGTTATTCCCATACAATAGGAAACCAGACTACCTGCAGCAGAACCTCTACCAGGACCCACGGGAATTTTATTTTTCTTAGAATAGTTTACAAATTCCCAGACTATAAGAAAATAACTTGCATAATTTTGTTTTATTATTACATCAATTTCATATTCAAGCCTTTTTTTATAGTCTTCTAATGTTTTATTTATTTTTTTGAGTTTTCCTTCTATTTCTGGCAATCTTTCCTTAAAACCATTGTATACAATTTCTTTAAAATATTCATCAAGGTCTTTTCCCTCAGGTGGAGTGAATTCAGGGTAGTGTCGAGAATCTAAGTCAAATTCAAAATTACACATTTCAGCGATTTTTTCACTGTTTGAAACTGCTTCTGGTATCCAGTTAAATCTTGTATACATTTCTTCAGCTGTTTTGACGTAAAACTCATCTGTCTTAAAGGTAAGTCTTTCTTTATCCTTTAAAGTTTTACCTGTTTGTATACATAAAAGGACATCGTGTGCTTCTGCATCTTCTTTGTCTATATAATGACAGTCATTTGTAGCAACTACATCTAAATTAAATTCTTTTGCTAATTCCACTAATTTTGGATTTACCCATTTCTCTTCCTCTATCCCCTGATCTTGAAGTTCTATAAAAAAATTTTCTTTTCCAAAAATATTTATATATTCTTTTATTGCTTTTCTGGCTTTTTCTACATTATTTTGTAGAATGTATTGAGGAATTTCTCCCTGTAGGCATGAAGACAATGCTATTAAACCTTCTCTATATTTAAATAGTAATTCCTTATCAATTCTGGGTCTGCCATAAAATCCTTCCACATAGGAAATTGAAACCAATTTAACTAAATTGTGATATCCAATATCATTTTTAACAAGTAAAATGAGGTGATTTTTCTTCTCCCTCTTTTTTTCCTTAATATCATTAACAATATAAACTTCACACCCTATAATTGGTTTTATTCCATATTTTTTTGCTGTTATATAAAAATTAAATGTTCCAAAAAGGTTTCCATGGTCAGTTATAGCCACAGCTTTCATATTGCTTTTTGAAACCTTTTCCATTAGTTTATCTATTCTACATGCTCCATCAAGGAGACTATAGTCTGTATGTAGATGTAAATGTACGAATTCTCCCATTTTTTTACTCCCATTCAATCGTTGCAGGCGGTTTTGTGCTTATATCGTATACAACTCTGTTTACGCCTTTAACTTCGTTTACTATTCTGGAGGAAATTTTCGATAAAAGGCTATAATCAAGTTTAACCCAGTCAGCAGTCATTCCATCGACACTTTCCACAGCCCTTATTGCTATTACATTTTCATAGCTTCTTTCATCTCCCATAACTCCTACAGTTTTTATTGGCAATAGCACTGCAAAACTTTGCCATATTTTTTCATATAGCCCATATTTTTTAATCTCTTCAATAACTATATCATCAGCATTTTGTAGTATTTCAATTCGTTCTTCAGTAATTTCCCCAACAATTCTAATCCCAAGACCGGGTCCGGGAAAGGGCTGCCTATTTAAAAATGAATCTGGAATGTTGAGTTCTTTCCCTATTTTTCTAACTTCATCTTTAAAGAGTTCTCTTAATGGTTCTATTAGTTTTAAGTTCATTTTTTCAGGAAGTCCGCCAACATTGTGATGGCTTTTAATTGTTGCTGATGGTCCAACCACTGAAACTGATTCAATAACATCGGGGTAGAGTGTTCCCTGAACTAAAAATTCAACGTTTTTTAACTTTTTAGATTCTTCCTCAAATATTTCTATAAAATCCTTACCAATTATTTTTCTTTTTCTTTCAGGGTCAGTGATTCCTCTTAGATCTTCTAAAAATTTTTTTGAAGCGTCAACACCTTTAACATTTAATTTTAGTTGTTCAAGTTTTTTTAAAACATTTTCAAATTCATTTTTTCTGAGTAGTCCATTGTTTACAAAAATACATTTTAAATTTTTGCCTATCGCTTTGTGGACAATTACTGCCGCAACAGTTGAATCCACCCCACCACTTAAAGCACAAATTGCCGTTTTATCTTTAATCTTCTGAGATATCTCATCAATTTTTTTCTTTACAAAAGAGGAATAGTTCCAATCTTTTTTGCTTTTTGCAATCTTAAACACAAAATTTTCCAGAATTTTAATCCCATTTTCTGTATGGTGAACTTCTGGATGAAATTGAGTGGCATAAATTTTTTTTTCAGGGTTTTCCATCATAGCAACTATATTTCCAGATGTAGCTGTTATTTCAAAATTAGGTGGAACTTTTTCTATGTGATCGCCATGACTCATCCAAACTTTGTTTATTTCAGGGATTTCGTTTAAAATTATTGTCTTTTTTTCAACTTTTATATATTTTAGTCCATATTCTCTATGTTCTTTGCTTTTTAAAATTCCGCCAAATATTTTAGTTATAAGTTGCATACCATAGCAGATTCCAAAAATTGGGATACCAAGGTTAAATATTTCCATCTCACATTTTGGGCTATTGGGAGATAATACAGATTGGGGTCCTCCAGATAAGATTATCCCTGAGGGCTTCTTTTCTTTAATTTTAGAAACTTTTATATTGTAAGGTGCAATTTCACAGTAAACGCCTAATTCCCTTATTTTTCTTGCTATAAGTTGAGTGTATTGTGAACCAAAATCAAGGACAATAATCATGTTTTCTCCAGAGAGTTTTTTAGCAAATTATTATACCTGAAAAAGGTTTAAATGGGAAAGTATTTGTATGGTATAATTCTTTCCATGGTTGCAAATTTTTTAAAAGAAAAATTGCCCTATTTAATTCTTTTCTTAGGTATTTTTTATTCTTTATCATATGTTAAGTGTTTTAAAAAAGGTGTATTTTTCACCAGTGATGGTGGAATAAAATATTTTCAAACGGAGCAGATATTAAGGGGAGATTTTAGTTTAGATTTTAAATTAAAGGGAGATAGTCTTGAAGATAAAATTTGGAGTAGGGAATTTTATCCAACCACTTCTCCCTTTATTTACAAATTAAAGGGTAAATATTATTCTGTGTCTCCGTGGATTTTTTCTCTTTTAACAGCACCATTTTTGAAGTTTTTTGGATTTTATGGGATACATGTAATTCCCTTTATTTCACTTTTTGGGATTTGGTTTTTATTTTTATTTTTTTTAAAGAAAGAAAATTTTTCACAGATTGAAATTTCACTTTTCCTGTTTGCATTAATTTTTTCAACTCCAATAACATTTTATGGCGCGACTTTCTGGGAGCATACACTTTCACTATTTTTTTTAATGTTATCAATTTTTTTAATTTATTATAGAAAAAGCCCTTATTTTGCGTCCATAGCTTTGATTTTAGCTCAGGTTTTAAGACCTGAAATAATGGTTATTTCATTTTTTTTAATACTTTTCATATTTTTTTCAGATTTTTCCAAAAAATATAGACAAAAATTTTTGTTTACTTTTTTACTATTATTATTTTGCCAATTTGGTACTAATTACTATTTCTTTGAATCACCTTTTGGACTTAGATTTCTCCAGGTAAAGGATATGTTTAATGTAGTCAATCCTTCTTTTTCAAAATTTCTGCTTTTTAGATTAAAAGTTGGTGTTATTATTTATCTTTACCTTTTAAAACTTCTCTTTAGATTTTTTCCCTTTTACATTTTAATGGTGCTTTTTCTATATAAAACAAAAAGAAATATTAAATATTTAATTTTTGCACTATTTGTTCCATTTCTAACAAGTTTTGGGCTTCCAAATGGTGGTGGATTTCAATGGGGGCCAAGATATTTGCTTCCTTTTATATTAATCTTTTTTATTACCCTTATATTGTTTTGTAAGAATTTGAAGGGTAAATTTAGAAGTATCTTTTTGATTTTATTTTTAGGGTTTACCCTTTTAAGCTTTAAACTTAACACTTTTATGATAAGGGAATTATTTTGCAATCAAATTTGCTATAAATCTGAAAGCATAGTTAACTTTGTAAGAAAAAATAAGGAGAAGGTAATAGTTTATCTATATTTGCAAACTGGACTTGAGCTCGCCTACATTCATGGTGAAAAGGACTTCTTCTATTTAAATAATTTTTTAAGGCTTAATAGACTTTCAAAATTGCTATATAAAAATGGAGTAAAAGAATTTTTATTGATAAATGAGACTTTTATGGGAAAGAGGGTAAATATACCCTCCAAATTTGATTTAAAAAATTTTCATATTAATACAAAACTTTTACAGCGTTGCCACTATGGTGAATTTTATATTGTTAAATTAATACCTAAAACCACTCTTTCCAATAAATTCCCTTAAAATTGAAGTTGATGGAACCTGGTCTGGGTTAATATCCTGAAAATAGGATAAAAATTTAAGCAATCTCCTTGCTTCACTGTATTCAGGATATTCACTACTTATTCTATAGAGAAGTGGCTCTGCATATCTTTTTAAGACTGCAAGTTCATACACTAATGCAGAATTAAAGAAGAAATCAGCATCGTTTTGGTAAGGAAATATATATTTTTGTTCACCCTTTCTCACAGAATCCCATCTTTTTAATGTGTCAAGGGCACTATATCCTCTAAAAAGATAATCTCTTACAATTCTCCTTATAAGTCTTACATCTGTGGTGGGTATTCTATTATGATCGTCCATACTTAGTGTTGTAAGTGGGCTTACGTATATTTTGGCAATTTTTTCTGCTGGGATATTTTTTATGAGTTCTGGATTTATTGCGTGAATCCCTTCAAAAATGACAACTTCATTTTTTTCTCTTTTAAATGTTTCTTTTTTCCACTCCCGTTTACCAGTGTGAAAATTGTATTTTGGAAGCTTTATAGGTTTCATTTTGATAATTTTTTCAAAGTGGTCTCTGAGTAATTCCAGATCAAGTGCATACAAACTCTCAAAATCATAATCTCCATTTTCATCTCTTGGTGTTTTATCACGGTCTAAAAAGTAATCATCTAAAGAAATTGGAAAAGAATTTATATTGTTCACTCTTAAATGAATTGCCAACCTTTTTGAAGATGTAGTTTTTCCAGAAGAAGAGGGTCCGGCTATTAAAACTATATTTGCCCCTTTTTCTTTAATTCCATCAGCAATTTGGGCAAATTTTTTCTCATGTAATGATTCACTTGTCCATATTACTTCATCCTCTTTTCCGTTTACTATTAACTCATTTAATGCACCAATGTCTTCCAATCTTAAAGCTCTTAACCAGGATTCATATTCATGAAAAACGGAGAATAGATTTGACTGAGGAAAGAACTTTGGAATTGAAGCATCGCTATATGGTTCTGGAATAACTACTATAAAACCACCATTATAAGGATATATTTCAAATGATTTTAATATCCCAGTTGAAGGTGCTAAAGGACAATCGGAATAATTTTTATAATTTCCACAGTAATAAATATCAATTGTATGTGGATTTGTATATTTAAAAAGCCTCAATTTATCTTCTTGTTTTGTTCTTTTAAAGAAATCTCTTACTTCGTCAAGGTAGGTTTTAATTTTTTCTACAGGTAAGTCGTATTCAACAAACTCTAACATTTTATCTTTAAGTTTTTTAACATCTTCCTCATTTATTTCCCTATTTTCAACAATTTCACAATAAAGCCCTTTACTAATGGAGTGCTCAATTTTTAATCTCGATTTTGGAAAAATTTCATTTACAGCCATTCTCAGAAGGAAACTAATTGAATTTTGATAAACTCTATAGCCTTCTGGGTGTACCAAGGAAATAAATTCCACTTTTGAACTTTGTCTTAATTTATGCCTTAAATTCGTCAGCCTGTTGTTAATTTTACCTGCGACAATTGGAATATCTTTTTTTAATTTTGAAATATCTAATATTTCAAGAAGAGAAGTATCTCTTTTGACTTTTATTTTTCTACCATCATTTACAATGTAAATATCTATAAATTCGTTATCTAACCACATATTAAATACACTCCTCAATTTTTTTCTTAAGTTCTTTAATTTTATTATGGATTTTTAATGATGCATCAGAAATGTCAACATCATATTTTTCACTTCCATCTCTTAGCTTTATCTCAACTTTATTTTCCTTTAGTTTTTTAGGACCAATTACAACCTTTATTGGTATTCCGACTAAATCTATGTCGTTTAATTTAACCCCAATTCTTTCTTTCCTATCATCTAAAACTACATCTACACCTTTTTCCTTTAATTCTTTATATATTTTTTCTGCTGTTTCCATCTGTTTTTCATCTTTATGGCTTACTGGGACAATTGCAACTTCAAATGGCGCAATGGTAATGGGGAAAATTATTCCATAATCGTCATGGTATAGTTCAATTGCAGAAGTCATAATTCTTTCAACTCCAATTCCGTAGCTACCCATTACAATTGGAACCTTTTCTCCTTTCTCATTTAGAATAAGTGCCCCCATAGCTTCGCTGTATTTAGTTCCAAGTTTAAATATATGTCCAATTTCTATTGTTTTTACAATTGTTAAGGGATTACCACATTTTGGACATAAATCACCCTCTTCAACAGTTCTCAGGTCAAAGTATTCTGCCTTAAAGTGTTTTTCAGGGGTTACTCCCTGTATATGATAATCTGTTTCATTTGCCCCGGTGGTCATATTTTTTCTTCCCTTTAAGGCAAGATCAGCAATAATTCTCACATTTTTTACCCCCACAGGTCCAAGGCTACCGGCATTGGCCCCCATAATTTCAGTAATTTCTTCTTCTGTGGCAGGCCTGAAGGTGCTTGTTTTTACAACAGTTTCAAGTTTTGCCTCATTTAATTGATGGTCTCCTCTCAGTAAAATTATGATTGGCTCAGATTCTACTTTATATACAAGAGTTTTTATCTGGTGAGTTTTAGGTACTTTTAAAAATTCTTCTATTTCAGCAATGCTCTTTTGTCCCGGTGTGTGGACTTTAATAGGGGTATCGCTCTCTGGATCTTCATCTATAATTTCAGTAAGATTACTTGTTGCCTTTTCTAAATTTGCGCAATATCCACAATTTGAACATTTTGCAACAAGGTCTTCTCCAGCGTTTGATTCCACCATAAATTCATGTGAAAAACTTCCGCCCATGCTTCCTGAATGGGCTTCAACTATAAGAAATTTTAGACCACATCTTGTAAAAATTCTTTTATATGCTTCATAGTGTTTTTCATAGTTTTTTGAAAGACCATCCCAATCTATGTCAAAGGAGTAGGAAT
>JALULU010000192.1 GCA_027040585.1 Acidobacteriota bacterium
TTAACAGCCAAAGAGATACTAAAAACTTATGCAATTTCAAGAATTTTCTTAGATAACATACCGCACATAAAAGCATACTGGGCAACATCTACAATAAACTTAGCTCTGTTAGCACAAGAGTTCGGCTGTGATGATTTAGACGGTACAATACAAAAAGAGTCCATACAGAGTGCCGCAGGAGCAAATAGTGCTAATGGATTAGAGCTAGAAGATTTTGTAGCCTTAATAAAAAATAGTGGTTTCGAGCCTATCGAGAGAGATAGTTTGTATAATGAGTTGAAGGTTTATTAATCGCTAACTCTATATGAAAGCTACAAAATGGCTACTGATTTAAGTAGCCATTTAATAGTACAAGAGGGCACTTGACTTTAAACACTTTTTAACGCAAGTTAGCTTTGGCTAGCTTTTATTAAAAACTATTCACATTAAGCACCCTCTTGTGCTATTAAATGTTGTATATAGTGCGTAACTTCAGTTATTTAATTGTTGAAAGAGTAGTATGGGCATTAGCTAAATTGCTAATATTAGTGTTTTTAATAATGTGCTCTTTCGTTAAATTTAATGATTTCTTAGGGTAGATTTTCTTTAACTGTTCCTGTATCTCTTTTGCCAAATAGTAAGCTAAGTATGGTGGAACAGCGTTACCTACCATTTTGTAGCCCGCTGTTAGGTTTTTGTAGTAGAATATATGAGTATCTGGAAATGACTGTATTCTAGCACACTCTCTGATACTTAATCTTCTATATAAGTGTTCTTGATTGGGAACAAAAATTCTTTTATTTTGCTCTATAAATTGCATTTTGGGTGCTTGTGGGTGAAGTGGTGCATGTCTGCCACCTGCCTGAATTGTAAAAGATGGTTCGTCCCAACTCCTTACTCTGTTTCTTGACATATACATAGACGAGAAGCCACCAAGTAAATATTCATGGTTTGCTAATTTACAACTCTCTCCATTTGTGTATGTTTTATCTTTTGCAGGTAGCACACTATCTTTTAAATCCCAAATTACATCTTTTAAAACTCTCTTATTTTCAAATGGTTTTGGAAATTTAAAATTAATATTTAAGTCATTTCTAAATCCTATAAAAAAGACTCTTTTTCTATTTTGTGCTACTTTGTAGTCATTTGCATCTAAAAGTTGAAAAAATAGGTGATATCCACTATCAGTAAAATGTTTCTTAATATTTTCTAGTGCCTCTTTATGTCTAGTTGCTAACATGCCAGATACATTCTCTGCAAGAAAAAATAGCGGTTTTTTATCTCTTAAAACACGAATAAATTCAAAAAATAGTTGCCCTCTATGGTCATCTATACCTTTTAGTTTGCCAGCTTCACTCCAACTTTGGCAAGGAGGTCCGCCAATAAGTCCTATAGCATCTGGGATTTCATTAGATGGTATATCTCTTATGCTTCGTCTATCTAAAAATGTATTTGGAAAATTCTTTTCGTATGTTTCCCAAATCTCTTTATCATATTCGTTTGCCCATACTGTATTAAACCCAGCTTTTTCAAAACCTAAATCTAATCCGCCTGCACCTGAGAAAAGAGATAGAATCTTCATTTAGGCAACCTTAAAAGTTAACAGTTTTGCCTCTATTAACTTAACTGGATTATTGGGGTTTTTTATTTTAATGTTTTCTATAGTTATATTCTCTAAAGATTCTAAGGATTCTCTATCCTTTTTGGGTAAATAGTTATATTTATCTTGTTTTAATATACATATTGCTTGAAAAGTAGCATTATCATCAAATTCATAAATATCATTAAAAACTTTATTGGGGTTAGCAATGTGCCACATCCCTCTGATTCTTAAATCTGTAATTCCTAAGGGGTCAACTTTTTTAACTTTTCCAAGTTCATTAGTTTGGGTAAACTCTATATCGGAAATTGAGTTAATGCCATCAGATATTGTATTTTTAATTCTTTCATAAGTATCTTTATCTGCACAAAAACAGTCTCCATATATTAGCCATAAAGATTTTAAACTATTATCATCGGTATATCCGATTGTATAGATAATATCTTTCTCTTCCCACTCTTCGCATGTACGACAAGCATTAGTTATTAATGGGCTATTGGCATATAACTTTGCTTTCGGGTAAGAGCTGTTTAAAGCTATAGCAGAATTTTTTGATTGAAGTTTTTTTACCTCTATGGCATCAGAGTTTTTTAATATTAAATCTGGAGGATTATTTTGATTACCTTGATAGGAAAATATCTCTGTATATTTTTCTAATCTTTTATTTTCATCTTTTTCATTCAATGTTCCGGCAAATATATCTTGTATAAAATTTTCTAAAGCTTTACCTGTATTATTTATCCTGTTTCTGCCTTGGTAATAGTCAATTAAATTAACAATGGGGTTTTGACTTAGATTTATAAATGCTCTTAAGGTATTTGACATTTAAGGTTTCCTCCATTAAGGGCTTATTTGATTGTACTATATAATAC
>JALULU010000193.1 GCA_027040585.1 Acidobacteriota bacterium
ATCTCAGCAAATGTAGGCTTTATACCAAAAGTTACAAGATTTCCTTCTTTTGCTAAAGTTTTAGCTATATTTACAACTTTTATATACTCTTTTTCATTTTTTATCAAATGGTCTGATGGTGTTACTAGTACAATCTCATCTGATGGAAGTTGCATACAAGATAATGCTATTGCTGGAGCTGTATTTCTTCCGATAAGCTCTAGCAGATAGTTAATGATAGATGATTTATTGTTAATAATATTTAATTCTTCCAGTTGGTCTTGTGCTAAAAAGTATTGCTCTGTATTTGAAACTATTAGTTGGCTTTCACATATTTTTGTATTTCTTTCTACTGTTAGTTGAAATAGTGATTTGTTATCAAAAAGTTTTACGAACTGTTTTGGCATAAGTGCTCGGCTTATTGGCCATAGTCTTGTGCCGTTTCCTCCACAAAGGATAATATTTGTCATTTTTTATTTCCTCTCTGCCAATTCCAACTATCTCTACACATCTGTTCTATATCCCTTTTAGCTTCCCAACCTAGTAAATCTTTTGCTTTTTTAGGGTTTGCATAAAGTATTGCTATATCTCCTGCTCTTCTAGTTGTTATATTGTATGATACTTTTACTTTACTTACTTTTTCAAAAGTTTTTACTAGTTCTAAAACACTATATCCTTTTCCTGTTCCTAAGTTTACTATCAATGGTTTATCTAGTTTTTCTTGACTGTTTAGGTACTCTAGTGCTTTTACATGAGCCTCTGCCAAATCAACTACATGAATATAATCTCTAACTCCTGTGCCATCTTTTGTATCATAATCATCTCCAAAAACTTGGAGCTCTTTTAGTTTTCCCACTGCTACTTGGGAAATGTATGGCATTAAGTTATTTGGTATGCCATTTGGGTCTTCTCCTATAAGGGAGCTTTCATGAGCTCCTATGGGGTTGAAGTATCTAAGGATTGCTATCTTCCACTTATCATCACTTTTGTACAGATCTTTTAAAATCTCTTCTATAAAGTACTTGCTTCTACCGTAAGGGTTTGTTATACCGATACCTGTTTGAGCATCTTCGGTAATAGGTACTTTTTTAGGCTCTCCGTAAACTGTTGCAGATGAGCTAAATACTATATTTTTACAGTTAAACTCTTTCATGATTTCTAGTAGTTTGATAGTTCCAGTTACATTGTTATCATAGTAATAGAGTGGTTTTTCTACACTCTCTCCTACTGCTTTTAACCCTGCAAAGTGGATAACAGAGTCTATATCATACTTTGCAAAAATCTCTTTTAATCTTTTAGTATCTCTTATATCTCCCTCTTCAAAAGATATATCTTTACCTATTATTTTATATACTCTATCTATCGCGATTTTTGATGAGTTTACTAAGTTGTCATATACTACAAAATCATAACCAGCTTGGCTTAGTTCAACCAAAGTATGGCTTCCTATATATCCTACACCTCCAGTTACTAGGATTTTCATTTTACTTTCCCTTTCAACTCTTCCATCTCCTTAACCAATTCTTCATACTCAGCTTTTTTCCTATCTATAAACTTCTCAGTTAAAGCAATCTTTTCTTTTATCCCTTTTTCTGTAAGTAGATATTTATACTGGTTTTTGTTTTTATTTGCAAAGAAATTTTCAGCTTTTATGAATCCTTTTGCTATAAGTGCTTTTAGTACATAGTTTGTCTTACCGATACTTATCTGAAGCTTTTGAGCTAAGCTTTTTTGATTTTGTAGTTTTTCGATATGTCTTAAAACTTGTAGTGTTAGCTCTTCGTTTTGCAAATTTAGCCTTTTTATGTTTTTCAAAAGTTGAATTTTAATGTTTTTAGGCTTAAAGTTGGTTTACTTGCACTTACTAACTGTTAATTCAGATTTATGTTTTTTGATAAATTTTTTTCCTATACCTTTTACTTTTATAAGTTCTTCTACACTCTTAAAGCAAGTTTCTTTTCTCATTTTGAAAATAGCATCGGGATTTGATAAAAAAACTTTAGGGATATCTTACTCTCAAAAATACTGGAAATCTTGGTTTTCCATACTTTGTTATCTCTTTATACTTAAAGGTTATTGTTGTACCTATTTTTGGTGGGTTTTTCCTTAAACTATCACTTAAGCCATTTCCTATTTTAAATATCACTTTATTTGGAAGTTGGCATATCAAGGCTTCTATCATATTTTTGTATTTGCCTTTTCCTTTTGTGTAGCCTGTTACCTTGCATTCTGTATCTAAAAAGCTCTTTACTTTTAGGGCTTTTGAAGTTCTTCCTGACTTAGGACAATAGCACTACACCAAATCAATAAAAGTTTCTAAACTAAGCGAAAAAAGATTTTCAGCAAAGTTGTAGTGCCTACCTTTATTTGTATTTAAGCTTAATAATTGTATAATTTCGCTATGTTTATAAGAGTAAAAAGTACACCTAAAAGTCCAAGAAGATCAATCCAAATTGTTGAATCTAAAAG
>JALULU010000194.1 GCA_027040585.1 Acidobacteriota bacterium
GATATATTTTTTAAAAATATATTTTTACCTCTGAAGTTTATCTGTATAAGCTCTTTAGGTAGATTAAATTCATCTTCGAAAAGTATTTCTTCTTTTTTACCTTCAATGTGAATGTATATTATCTTAGCAGTTTTATATCTGTCATAGAGACTTGAGATAATTTTTTTATAATCTAAAGAATTTTTATTTAAAATAAGTACTGAAAAGTTAACTGAATTTCCATTCTTATTTAACACATCAAAGGAGTTAAAGTTTAAAGAATTACTGAACATTTTTAAATCAAATGGAACAAGTACACATTCTTTTTTATTAATTGAGAATTTTCTAACTTGCGAGTTATCCGAAAAAATATAGCCTGATAGGGAGGAAAAAAGTATTATTATTGTAAGGATTTTAATCTTCATCTTTTAAAATCACTATTGTGGATCCATAGTGCCCCCTTTCGGGAGGTGCATCATAAAAATCTTTTACATAAGGTAGTTTTTTTAATAATTTTCTAATAATATTTCTCTGCACTCCTATTCCTTTTCCATGAATGATTCTTATCTCCCTATATCCTGCTTCTCTGGAAATTTTTAGAAATTCTTCAACCACTGACGAAATATCCTTTGGGTGAAATGTATGTAAATCTATAGAATCCCCGGGGGCGATAGAAGTTGCGTTTTCTTCCTCACTATTAAATGATTTCTTCAATTCTTTTTTTTGCGACATCTCTAATCTGATTAAAATCTCTATTATAAATTAAACTCATAACGTAAAGTTCATTTATAAGATGTAGAGGAATTAAGCAGTATTCAAGCAATAGGATTGAAAAAAAGTGTGGCTTTTTCATTAGCATTTCATATTTGTCTTTTTCAAGTTTGTGAAAAATCTTCAGGATTCTTGATTTAGCATCTGGAAATTTTCTTATTTTCAAACTTATATCTGGCAAAAATTGTAAAATCTCATTTATTTTATTTTTCAAAAGGCCCTTTGCCTCTTTTTTGGCAAGTTCTAAAAACTTTTTATAGTCGTTATACATTGCTTTCTTTTTGTCTAATTCGGGGTCTATAATAAATTTTCTCTCTTCAGCAGCTTTCCAGATTTTTATTTTATCATTGAAATTAAAGTCAAATCTTTTGAAGATAAAATCCACATTTACATCACTTAAAGTGCCTTCAAATATATCTTTTACAAGGATATTGAAATCTTTATTTTCAAAACTGTCATGATAAACATTTACAGATGTTTCAACTACTCTTTTACCTTTTTCTTTTTCTGGAACTTCTATAACATATATGTTGTTAAGGTCAATATTAAACCTGCCGTGAAATCTCATTCTAAATTGATTTCTCTCCACATCACCATCTTCTTCAGGTTTTTTAATCTCTTCAGAAATGGATACAGTGTGTTGGGAACCTAAATCATTTTCTTTAAAAAGGCTTAATGTGTTGTATATGATATCCTCAATTTTTGTGGGATTTAATCTTAGAAATTCTTCCATTTATCCTCCAACATATTGTCATAAATATTAATTATCTCTAATTTTATTTTTTTAACAACCTATTTATTAAAATTTTGGAGATAAATGCCACTTATATGCACTTTTTAATATATCTTCTATATCTGAATATACTGGATTCCAATTGAGTAGCTCTTTTGCAAGGTCGTTATTTGCCACAAGAATGGGAGGATCTCCTAATCTTCTCTCTCCAATTTTATATTTGGATTTTTTACCCGAAATTTTTTCAAGTGTCTTTATTATCTCAAATACTGAAAAACCTTTCCCACTTCCTAAATTTATGTATTGTGATTTGCCACCATCTAAAAGATAAAGTAAAGCGAGAACATGTGCCTCTCCTAAGTCAAGAACATGTATGTAATCTCTTATACAACTTCCATCTTCCGTTTTGTAGTCATTTCCAAAAACCGTTAATGTAAAATCATTGTCCAAAATTGATTTTATGACAAGGGGAATTAAATGGGTCTCAGGGTTGTGGCTTTCTCCTATTCTGCCCTTAAAATCTGCACCAGCTGCATTAAAATATCTTAATGATATGAAGTTTATTCCATATGCTCCCTCATATCTTTTTAAAATTCTTTCGCCAAAATATTTTGTCTCTCCATATGGATTTATTGGATCTCGCGGATGCTTTTCAGTAATGGGTATAAATTTAGGCTCTCCATAAACAGCACAGGTAGAGGAAAATATTATGTTTTTAACATTATATTTTAACATGCAGTTTAAAACGTTTAATAGCCCATTAAGGTTTTCTTCAAAATAGAGTTTTGGATTTTTAACTGACTCTCCAACATAACAGTGGGCTACAAAATGGATGACACCGTCAAATTTGTATTTTTTAAAAACTTTTTCAAGTTCATCAATTTTCAAAATGTCAATTTTTTCGAAATTTTCAGTTAGCACTGCTTCCATGTGCCCTTTAGAAAGATTGTCTACAACAACAACATCTATATTTTTCTCCAATAATTTTAAAACTGTGTGTGAACCTATATAACCAGCACCACCTGTCACAAGAATTCTCATAGAACTCCCTCATCTTTTAGAAAATTTCTAAAATATTCTATAGTTTTTAGTAATCCCTCTTCCAGTGAGACTTTAGGTGTCCAATTGAGTTTTTTCTTTGCCAGAGATATATCGGGTTTTCTCCTAATGGGATCGTCCTTTGGAAGCGGATTAAAGACAATTTTTGATTTTGATTTTGTGAGTTTTATTATGATATTTGCAAGTTCAAGTATTGTATATTCTTCAGGATTTCCAAGATTTACAGGACCTATAAAATTGCTGTCGTTTTCCATCATTTTTACCATGCCCTCTATTAAATCGTCAACATAGCAAAATGAACGGGTTTGTGAACCGTCTCCATAAACCGTTATATCCTGATTTGTTATAGCCTGAACAATAAAATTGCTCACAACTCTTCCGTCATTTTTATTCATTCTGGGACCATACGTGTTAAATATTCTAATTATTCTTATGTCAACCTTGTTTTGTCTATGATAATCCATCATAAGTGTTTCAGCTACCCTTTTGCCTTCATCATAACAACTGCGAATTCCTATTGAATTTACGTTGCCCCAATAACTTTCCTTTTGTGGATGTTCAGTGGGATTTCCATAAATTTCACTTGTGGATGCCTGTAAGATTCTTGCTTTAACCCTTTTTGCAAGTCCAAGCATATTTAATGTGCCAACTACATTTGTTTTAATGGTTTTAATTGCATTGTACTGATAATGAATTGGTGAAGCTGGGCAGGCAAGATTATATACTTCATCCACTTCTAAAAATAATGGAAAGACAATATCGTGTCTTATAAGCTCAAAGTTACTGTTTCTAAGAAGGTGAATAATGTTTTTTTTTCTGCCAGTAAAAAAATTGTCAACACATAGGACTTCATACCCCTTTGAAAGTAATTTCTCGCATAAAAAACTTCCTAAAAAACCTGCACCACCTGTTATAAGAACACGCTTCATAAATCCTCCAGAGAAAATATTAACAAAAAAAGAATAGTTTTCAATATATTTTATTGTTTCTTAAAATATTTTAATTTAATTTAAACTTAATTTATTTTTTGTCAGGTTTTATTTTTATCTTTAAAATTTTATCTCCCCTTTGAATTGTAAAAGTATGGAATTTGTCGGGGTTTAACTTTTTCAAAATATCTAAAAAGTCTTCTACAAAATGTATGGAAAAGTTGTCTACAAAAAAGATTATGTCCCCTTTTCTAATTCCGTATCTGTAAGCAGAAAAATTGGGTAAAATATTTTTAACAATTACCCCATTTTTTGAGTTTGAGATAAACATTCCAAAATAGGGCATTGGAATATTTTTACTTGTCTTTGCAATTTTTTTGACAATGGAAATAATTCTGTTTTTATCAATTTTTTCACAGGTTATTCCCATACAATTTTTTAAATTTCTAAATTTTTTTTGTATGAAAAATGCTACGTTTCCATCGTTATCTAAAACTGGTAAAATGAAAGGGGGTATATTTTCTTTGAAAAATAAGCAAAATAAATTGTTATTTATTGACATTCCTGGAATTAATTTTATTTTATCTCCAGAAAATATCATTGAATGGAGTGGATATCCTTTAAAATTTTTAAGAACCTTTATTTTATTTTTACCTGTGTTAAAGATGTATATTCCTCTCCTTTTATCAACGCCAACTGGATTTAATATAATATTTTCAGTGCTAAAATAGCCTTCTCCTTTCGAGATGATATTTTGAAACCAACCAACACCACAAAAAACTCTATTCTTATATAAATATCCAGGTAATGTTATTTTTTTCCCAGCTAATCTAAAATTTACAAAATTTTTTTCAGGATTTTTTTTAAAACTTACTTCTATTTTGCATATTTTCAGACCACTATCTGAATAAATAAAAGTTATAAATAAGGTTGAAAGAAGTAAAACAATTAGTGGCTTACTTCTTCTAAGTATACTTTTTCCCATTTTCTATAGTTATTTTTTATATTTATTTCTTCAGGTTTTATTGGCTTAATATTTTTCTTTACAGGAATTTCAATATTTGACCTTTTTTCAGATATTTCAGGAGTCCCATTAAAATTTTCATTTTTAACTAAATAAGTTGAAGAAATTGCAAATCCCATTACAAATAAAACTATTGAGGCTGCAATTACCAGAAATATCTCCATAAATTTTGACCCTTTTTTCTGTGTGGAATTTATTTCATTTTTAAGCAGATCTGTAAAGTTTTCAGGCGCTTTAATAGTTTCAATTTCTTTTGTCAGAGTAGAGATTTTTCTCAATTTTTCGAAATCTCTTCTACAGGAAAGACACAAATCTATATGTTCCATTAAAGCAATTTCTTCTATTTTTGAAATATCAACATTTAAATAATCATTCATCAATTTTTTGTAAAAAATACATTCATCTTTCATTTTTAAACTCCAAAATAGGGGCCTAATTTTTCTTTTAAAATATTTCTTGCCCTAAAAAGCCTTGATTTTACAGTACCCTTTTTACATCCAAGTATTTTAGCTATTTGAGAAATTTCAAGGTTTTCCATTTCTTTTAAGATAAAAGGTTGCCTATAGATGATTGGTAAATTCATAATTTCACTTTCCAATTTTTTCTTCAATTCTTCCATTAATAGCTTTTCTTCAGGGCTGGCAATTGATTTCATTTTTAAACTTTGTATGTCTACCATTTCTGTTCCAATGAATTTACCTTCCTTTCTTAGATAGTCTATAGATAGATTTGACGCTATTTTGTAAATAAGTGTGCTAAATTTATAGTCAAATTTGTAATCAGGCATATATTTGTAAATTCTCATGAAGGTTTCCTGAGACAGCTCAACAGCAATTTCATAATTATTTACAAATCTGTATATGTAATTTACAATCTTATCCTTATATCTATTTACAAGTGTGTAAAATGAATCCTCATCTCCATTTAAATACTTAAGTACGAGGTCATTATCAGTGAAATTGTCCTGAATTTTTAATTCCTTTAATTTGAGTTTATTTAAAGGTTTCATATTATTATTCAATTTACTTTTATTCAAGTAAATAACACGTAAAAATTTTAAAATGGTTCCATGAAATTGTTTTGAAGGTGGGAATGGGATAAGTTCCCATTCCCATTTAGATTTATTACTTTACAGGATATTTTGCAGGCCTTGGAGGAAGTTTTACTGGGTGTTCTTTAATCTTTTTGAGTAAATAGTTAATTGCTGTGTCAAGCTGTTCGTCAATTCCCTTTGCATATTTTTCTGGAGTTGTTTCAACATATATATCAGGATCTACACCGTGATTTTCAATAACCCAGTTGCTTTTTAGTCCATACTGAGCAAATTCCGGTGTTGTTATATATCCATTGTCTATGAGTCTTCTATATCCTCTTATACCTATAACTCCACCCCATGTCCTTGTACCAATTACTGGACCAAGTTTGTAATGTTTAAAATAATATGGAAATATATCCCCATCTGATGCTGAAAAATGGTTTGCAAGACAAACCATAGGTCCTATGAAAACCCTTGCAGGATATGTTGATTCTCCAAAATATCTTGCAGCGTCCATTCCACCTAAAATTCTCCTCAGCTTTTCAATTATCATCTGTGAAACAAATCCGCCACCGTTAAATCTGTCATCAATTATTAGAGCTTTCTTGTCAAGTTGACCGTAAAAATTCTTCTCAAACTGGTTTAATCCATCACCTTCCATATCTGGAATGTGTATATATCCTATAAGTCCGTGTGATTTCCTTTCCACATATGCTCTGTTTGATTCTACCCAATCATAGTATCTCAGTTGTTGTTCGCTTTTCATTGCCCTAATATAAACATTCCATGCACCTTCAGCTTGAGGTTTATCATTTAGTGTTAGTTCTACTATTTTTCCAGCTTTATTTCTCAGAAGTTTATAGGGATTTAGTGGAGCTTTTAGAGAAATACCATCTATGGCGATTATGTAATCCCCTGCTTTTGCCTTAACTCCAGGCTGTCTTAAAGGTGATAGGTTTTTTAAATCCCAGTCTTCATCTTTTAAAATGCGGCTAATTTTATAATAACCTGTTTTCCTATCTAAAACTATGTTAGCACCGAGTAATCCAACATTTACATGTTTTATTTTAGGATAGTCTCCACCGCCTACATATGAATGTGAACAGTTTAATTCACCAATCATTTCACCAATTATATAATTTAAGTCATATCTATGAGCAACGTAAGGAAGAAGTGCTTTGTACTTTTCGTAAACACCTTTCCAATTTACACCATTCATATATGGATTGTAAAAATAATCCCTTTCCATTCTGTAAACCTGGTTTAACATTTCAGCCCATTCTTCTGGAAGGTTTATAAATACCTTTAATCCACTTAAATCAAGAGGCTTTTTGGGGATAATTTTTCCTGCCAATGGGCTAATGTAATAGTTCTTTCCAAATTTAAAAATTATTTTTTTCTTATCATAAGAAAAAGAGAGACTGCTAACATTTTTGAGCAAAGTAGAGACTTTTTTGCTCTTAAAAGAGAAAGACTTTAATGCAAATTCACCCATAGGCTTTCCAGTTAATCTCATATCGGGATATTCAAAAAAGTATAGTTTACTATTTGTAGCAAAAAGTAGTATGTAATTACTTGCTGGAATGGGTAGTTCGCCTATTCTCTTAGAAAGCCCCTGTACGTCGACTTTTATACCTTTATTTTCCACCTTTGCTTTTTTCTCATCTTTTTTCTTAGCTGTTTCTTTCTTTTCTTCTTTGATTTTTACTTCATCATTTTTTGGTAGAAGAGGAGATTTCGCATCTTTAGAAAGGGTTACAAAACAAATTTTTGTAAGGTCGTTATAAGTATAATTCATGTCAAAACTGTCCATTGTGGCATTAAAATCTCTCATTGAAGCAAAGAAGAGATATTTGCCATCTGGACTAAAAACAGGTGAACCGTCATTTGTGAGATAATCTGTGACCCTGTATATTTTTTTATCCTTTAAACTATAAAGAAAAACTGAGCTAAGTCTATTTTTTTCAGTTTTTTCATAGGCTAACCAGTTACTGTCGGGAGACCAACTGTAAGAAGTTATGTCATCGTAACCACTTTTATCTATTTTTGTAAGTGTTTTAGTATCAATATCAACATAATAAAGAGTGGTTGTTTTGTCGGCAAAAGCTATTTTTTTACTATCAGGTGACCATCTTAATCTAAATTTAAAAGATTTCTTATCATTTGTAAGCTGAACAACTTTCTTGTGTGTTTTAGTATCCATTAAATAAATTTCATCTTCACCACTTTTGTCAGATATAAAAGCTATCCATTTGCCATCTGGTGAATAAGTTCCATCCTGTTCATTTACTCCTGAAGTTCTTGTGAGGTTGTATGTAACACCTTCTTTTGCAGGAACTGAAAAGATTTCACCTCTTGCAGAAAAAAGAACTCTTTTTCCTTCTGGAGATAGGTCGAAATTCCTTACAAAATTTTTTGCATCTACCAGTTTGTCCCTTTTGTAAAGGTAGTCAGTTTGTATTTCAATATTTATCTTGTGATACTTTTCATTTTTACAATTAAAGACATAAAGGTCTCCGCCATTTTCAAACACAATTTGATTTATTCCAAGACTTGGCCATTTTATGTCAAAATTTTTGAAGTTTGTAACCCTTTTTATCTTCTTTGTTTTTAAGTCATATCTGTAAAGGTTAAATCTTTTATAAGGTCCTCTATCTGAAAGGAAATAAATTCTATTTTTATACCACATTGGAAAGTCATCCATTGCTGGAGAATTTGTTATCTTTTCAGATTTATTTTTAACAAGGTCATAAATCCAGATGTCATTGGCAAGTCCACCTCTATATCTTTTCCATGTTCTAAATTCCCTGAAGATTCTGTTGTATGCAATTTTTGTACCATCTGGAGAAAATGTTGCAAGTCCACCATATCTCATTGGAAGTGGTTCTGGATATGGAGAGTTGAGACTAATTGTGTAAAGTCTTTCAAGCCATGTATCAAACACATCTCTTCTACTTCTAAATAAAATTTTCTTTCCATCTGGAGTCCAGTCAAGTATTTGATTGTCAAAACCCATCCTTTCTGATGTTTTTACTTCAGGATAATAAGTGAGTTGTTTAGGCTCTCCACCATTTGTGTTCATTACATAAACAGATCTGTATCCATCATATTCTCCACTAAAGGCGATTAGCTTTCCATCTGGGGAAAATTTTGGAAACATTTCATAGCCTGGGTATGATGTAAGTCTTGTGGCTACTCCACCTTTTGAATTCACAATGTAAAGGTCCCCACCATAGACAAATACAATTTTATTTCCATTTATGTCAGGAAATCTCATAAGATGTGAGTATGAAAACGAAAAAACTACGAATAGAGAAAATAAAAGAAAAAGCAAAACAAATCTTTTTTTCATAATTACCTCCTGAAAACTGTTGTCTAACTAACTTTAAATAATAGAAAAAATATACGTAAAAATCCATTAATTTGTTTAATATTTATTTTTAAATTTAAATATTTTGCAAAATAAAGTATAATACTTACAAGATTTTAGGAAGAAAATGGAGGTAGGGATGCTGGGGAGAAAATTATTGCTTTTAATTTTTTTATCTTCCTTTTTTATGTTATTGGTTTATTCACAGATATATTCTCAGAGTTGGATTGGAAATCTACGTGGTGATGAGGCATCGCTCATTTCATCTTTTCCCACAAGTGATGGGAACATAGTTTGTACAGGAGCAGTGGGAAATACCACTCCATGTTTTTTTGTATTAAAAATATCCTATTCTGGTGAGATTTTATGGTCAAAAAAAATTGGAACACAGGGGAAATTTTATGGAGCAAGAATAATTGAGACCAATGATGGTGGTTATCTTGCGTATGGTAGTTACAGTTCCACTGGGAATGATGATGACTATGATATTTTACTTGTTAAATTGGATGAAGATGGCAATGTCCTCTGGGAAAAAACTTATGGTGGCTCAAAAATGGATTGGAGCAACTCTTTGGTTCAAGATGGTGAAGGTAATATATACCTCCTTTGTAGCACCACTTCTTTTGGAAGCTCTATGGA
>JALULU010000195.1 GCA_027040585.1 Acidobacteriota bacterium
GCAATTTCAAGGATTTTATCCATCTCAGCTGGCATGCCATAAATATGAACGGGCAAAATTCCCGCTGTTTCATCGTCAATCAAATCCTCAATTAAATTGAGGTCAATGTTATAGTCTTCTTCTGAAATGTCGCAAAAAACAACCTCACCTCCAGCTCTTAAAATTGCTTCTGCTGTGGCAAAAAATGTAAAAGGTGTAGTAATAACCTTTTTTCTATTTTTACTTTTTGATAGAAGATATGAAAGAGATAGTATAAGTCCATCTGTTCCACTATTTACAGTAATACAGTGCTTTACTCTGCAAAATCTTGCAAAATTCTCTTCAAATTCCCTTACAAATCTTCCACCTACAAAAGCATTGTCATCAATAATTTTTGAAAACAAATTTAAACATTTTTCCTTTATCTTATGATTTTCTCTTGAAAGATCTATAAATTTAACTTCCAATGTTTTTCTCCCTATACCACTCTATAGATTTTTCCAGGCCTCTATCAAATTTTACAAGTGGGATATACCCCAAACACTCCTTAGCAAGCGAGATATCAGCTAAAGAATGTTTTACATCACCTGGACGAGGATCTGAAAAAATGGGACTTAATTTCACATTTAGCGACTCCTCTATTTTCTTTAAAAGATCCAGAAGTGAAATCCTCTCACCACAGGCAATATTGTATGATTTCCCACAACAACTTACATCAGCCTGAGATGCAAGATAATTGGCATATAAAACATTTTCAATAAAGGTAAAATCTCTTGTCTGCTTGCCATCACCAAAAACAACAGGTCTCTCTCCATTTAAAGCCGCTGTTATAAACTTTGGAATAACGGCTGCATATTGAGAATTGGGATTTTGCTTTGGCCCAAATATATTAAAATACCTTAAACAAACTGTCTCAACACCATATATTTCATAAAAGATCCTGCAATACTCCTCTCCAACATACTTAGTCAGGGCGTAAGGAGATTTCGGATTGGGTCTCATTGTCTCAACCTTTGGAAGTGTAGGTGTATCGCCGTATACTGAAGATGATGCCGCATAAATTACTCTTTTTACGCCACTGTCCCTTGCTGCAACTAAAACAGAAAGGGTCCCGGTGATATTGTTCTCATTTGATGTAATAGGGTCATTAACAGATTTGGCAACAGATGGAATTGCTGCCTGATGAAAAACATAGTCAAATCCTGAAAATTCACTTTTTAAAAAATTGGTATCCCTTATATCACCTTTTAAAAATTTAAAATTTTCTAAATCTAAAAGATGTGAAATATTCTCTTCTCTACCTGTTGATAAGTTATCAATAACCTTTACATACCATCCCTTGTTTAAAAGAAATTCCGATAAATTTGAGCCAATAAATCCAGCTCCACCTGTAACTATTGCTTTTATCAATTTTTTCACCTCTACTATTTATAAATTTTTCTCATAAATTCTATATTTTTTATCCACAACACCACCTAACCCCAAAGCGGCTTTAACCATTCTTGCGTTATCCTCAAGAACCCAACTCATCTCAGCAGCCACATACCCTTTTTTAAGTCCTCTCTCTATTGTCTCTTTATACAATACAACTGGCAGTCCAAGATTCTGATATTTTTGTTTCAAGCCCATTGCAATTACCCTCATCTTGTTAATTTTCCCCTTTCCAAAGAGCAATTTAAATATTCCAGAGGGAAAAAGTTTTCCTTTTAAATCCTTAATAATAATATTTAAATCTGGCATGGCAAACAAAAATCCTATTGCCTCCCCATCTTTCTCCAAAAATAATATAAGATCAGGATCGCAAACAGGTTTTACCTCCTTTGCAAGTTGCTCGATCTCAATATCTGACATTGGAACAAATCCCCAATTTTTACTCCATGCGTCATTATAAATTTCAAAGGCAAGTTCTATTTCCTTTTTAAGATTTTTCATATCAATTGTTCTAACTGATAATTTTTCCCTTTTCATAAGCATATCTGTTAATTTTCTTATTCTATTTAACTTCACACTTTCTCTGGTAACTAAAAATGAAAGTAAATCCTTCCCCTTTTTATATCCTGCACTTTCAATTAAATGCTGATAATAATCCATATTGTAAGGCATCATAATTGAAGGTGGGTACTGAAATCCTTCAATTAAAAGCCCACACACATAGTTTGTGGAAGGATCCATAGGTGCCAGGCACCTTTTTAATCCCCTTTTTTTTAGCCATTCCTCAGCAGCCGATATTAACATATTTGAAACTTCCAAATCATTTACGCACTCAAAAAAACCAAAATACCCTGTATCATCTTTATAATACTCTTGATGAACATGATTGTGTATCGCCGCAATTCTTCCAAGCACATCCCCCCTTTCATCTTCAACTAAAAACATCTCCATCTCCGCTTTTTTATAAAAGGGATGTTTTTCACGATTTAAAATATTTTTCTGATCCATTTTTAAAGGGGGGACATAATTTTCTA
>JALULU010000196.1 GCA_027040585.1 Acidobacteriota bacterium
TAGCACAAAATATACGATTTTTAAACTGCAATTTTTAGTTGCTCTTATTTTAAAAAATGTTTTATTTAGGCAGATTTTGTGATTTATAATCTATTTTTTCTATGCCACAAATAGTTGCTGATGTCCTTTGTTTTTTTAAAAATTCATTAAAATCCTTTGAAATTTAAAGGAATACCAATTATATAGAGTATGCAACAAATAGATGCTTTTTTTAGACATTTTTGTAAAATTACTGCTGTTTTACCATTGTGAATAGGTATTTAGATACTGTATTTTTGGCACACTTTTTGCTTAATGTAAATTTCAAAATTTGATAATTTGGAGGAAATCATGAGTGTTAGAAAGATTCTTTTGACAATTTTAACTCTTTTTGTTTTTGGTTCATTTTTAATGGCCGCAAATTATTTACCATTAAACGTTGGAAATGAATACCATTATGATGTTTTTGATATGGTTAAAAATGTTGTAGGACATGTAGATAACAGTATTGTTTCAAAGGTTAATGCAAATGGCTGGACATATTATAAGAATAGCAATTTTTTAGGTGAAGAGATATGGCTCACAGAAGATGAGTCTGGAAATGTCGGTTTTTATACATCATATGGACCTTCTCTTTTATATAGTTTTTCATCTAACAATGGAAATTCCTGGACTGTATATTTAGATGGTGACAATTTTTACTATGGAGTTAATGCTACAATATCATTTTTAGATGGTACCATAACTGTTCCTGCTGGAACTTTTTCAAATCCAGTTTTAATTACATATGATGTTCCCAATGATGCGCCTGTGGGAACAATAGTAAAACAGTATTTTGTAGATGGGATAGGACTTGTAAAAGAAGTTAGAAAAGCCACAAATGGACTTTTAAAAAGTGTTGAACTTAGATATGCAAAAGTAAATGGCCATGTTTATGGTTCTGATGTAAATAATTCAGGAGATAACAATAATAGTGGATCTCTTGATGTTAAATTAAGTACAGATAAATTCAATTATACACTTCAATATAGGTCAAGGGGTGCTGAGCAGGGACCAGGCAACTATGCTGACATAAAGGTTAATATTACAATCACAAATAACACAGCAACAGCAATTAATATAAATAGGGTAAACAGTCAGAAATATGATATTAAGGTATATGATAATAATGGAAATGTAATTTACGATTGGGCAGATGGAAGATATTTTACACAGGCTACAGAGCATCAAACTTTAAACCCAGGCCAGACCTTAACATACACAGATACGATCTCTGTAAAATTCCCAGATCAGGGGATTTATTATGTTGAGATGGGAACTGCTGGGACTGTGAGATTTTCAGGCAAGGTGGCTATAAGCTGCGTAGTGCCACAGACATATTAATTTCAACTTTAAGGTAAAAGGCATGGAGGGAGCAATTTGCTCCCTTTTTTTATTTCCAGAGTATTCCCACCGTAAAGTCAGAAATATTTTTTGGGGAGAGATGAATTGAATATTTTTCCACATCCTCAGCTGTTTTTTTGACTTCTAAAAAGAGTGATTCCATTTTTTTTAATGTTTTATCTACAATGGATATTAGATCTTGTGATGCCTCATTGGATAATGGTATTTCAAAATTTGTGTCTCTTTTAAAGTTTAAAAATATTTTCTCTAAAACCCATTTTGCCTCATAAAAAGAATCTTTTACCTTTTCTTTTTCAAAGTCATTTATATATTCTTTTTTATCAAATTTTTCTTTTAATTGTTCAAATTCCATTTCAGAAGTTTTTCTGATCTGTTTTATCTCATATTCATATTTATCTAAAGATATTTTAAAACACCTATTTATAAAATTTTCCTTAGATTCTCCTAATTCAGAGAAAATGGACAATGAATTATTTTTATAAAGTTCAATTTTAAAGAAATTTACTATGGAATTAAACAAAATGTCTTTTAGAAAGTCAAATTTTTCAATTGAAAAGTTGAATTTCTTTTTAAGTTGATCTTTATTTTCAATTTCAATTGATTCAATTTCATAGGGGCTTTCAATTTTAAACATATCCTTAGTCCAGGTAATTTCGTTATCAACTTCTATAATGGGGACTGATACGCAAAATTTCTTCGAAATTTTTATATTTGAATGAAAATCATATAAATCTACATAAAAAGATGAGAAAAGCATAGGTTGTAAATTTTTTATTTCGCTGTTTTTTTTTATGTAATGTGCTAAACGCCCTGACATTTGCCCTCCTTAAAAAATTTACATTTTATAGTATATTATACTAAAATGGTGGCTTGTTAAATATATATTTTAGGGGATAATCATTGAAATCCAATTTTAAAATACTTTTTCTGGCAGTTCTTTCCACAATGATAGGTCTGGGGATAATAATTCCTCTTTTGCCGATTTATGCCCAGACATTGGGGGCTACCGGAATTTGGATTGGGGTAATTTTTTCAGCATTTTCCTTTTCTCGCTC
>JALULU010000197.1 GCA_027040585.1 Acidobacteriota bacterium
TATTCCAACATGATTGCAAGGGGACTTGAGCTTGATGAAAGAAGAAGGAGAAGACTTCATTTTGCCTCATTACTCCACGATATAGGATTTTTAAAGATACCAGTTGAGATTCAAGGATTACCTGAAAAATACAAGCTTCATCCAACTCTTGGAGCAGAACTTGTGGGTGAAATTGAGTTGTGGAAAAGGCTTGCCCCAATTATAAGATATCACCATGAGGCATTTGATGGAAGTGGTTATCCTGAGGGGCTTAAAGGTGAAGAAATTCCACTCGAGTCGAGAATTATCGCAGTAGCTGAAAGCTTTGATGCAATCACAAACGAGTACTCCTATAAGGCGATTGTTGATGAGAAATATGCTCTGAGTGATATAGAATCTAAAGCGGGTGAGAAATATGACCCTGAAGTTGTTACAGCTTTTGTGAAATGCTTCAGGGAGAAATAATATGCCTGCTAATTTAACTCCTCAATATTTAAGGGCTGAGGAAAAATTTAAGAAGGCTAATGACGATGAAGAGAAGCTTAAAGCTTTAAAGGAAATGCTTTCATTAATTCCAAAACATAAAGGGACTGAGAAATTGCAAGCAGATATTAAAAGAAAGATTTCAAACTTAAGGGAAAATTTAAAAAATAAGAAAAGTATAAAGAGGGTTGATTACTCAAGAATAGAGAAAGAAGGAGTGGCAAGAATTTCACTTGTTGGGCTTCCAAATAGTGGTAAATCTACTTTTATAAATTGTGTGACTTCTGCAAAATCTGAGGTTGCCTCTTTTCCTTTCATAACTAAATATCCTGAAGTTGGCATGATGGAGTGGGAAGGGATAAAGTTTCAATTGATTGATCTACCGCCCCTTTCTGTGGAGTATGTTGAACCCTTTGTGTTTAACGTAATAAATAGTTCAGATTTTCTTTTAATTTTTGTAGATCTTGAATCCCTTTCTCCTATGGAAGATATTGAGACAATAGTTGAAATTTTAAAAGGCAAGAAAATTTTTTTGGATGATGATAATTATAAGAGCCTTTTTCTTCTAAATAAAATAGATATTGAGGATGGCAATGATAATGCCGATGTGGTTGAGGAATTTTTTGGAGAAAGATTTGAATTTTATAGAATTTCTGCTTTGAATTTTAAAGATGAATATAAAAATTTTATTGGTGGTAAAATTTTCAAAGAATTAGGTCTAATCAGAATTTATACAAAGGAACCGGGGAAGAAAATAGTTGAAGGTGATCCACCTTTTGTCTTAAAAAGTGGTAGCACTGTTGGAGATCTTGCCCTTAAAATACATAAGGATGTTTTTAAAAAGTTTAAATTCGCAAGGGCTTGGGGTAATCCGCCTTATGATGGTATTAGGGTTACAAAAGATTTTATCCTTGAGGATAAAATGATTATTGAAATACATATTTAGGAGGTTTGTATGAAATATAAAATTTTTCTTTTGATTTTGGTTTTTTTGTTTTCTGTCAGTTGCTCTAAAGTAGCTCCGAAAGAAGAGCAGAACACATCTCAGCAAAATAATGCTCAAGTAGCTGAAGTGGAAAAGCAGAAGAATGAGCTTGAAGAAAAGAAAAAGCAATTAGAGGCTCAAGAAGAGGAACTGAAAAAGAAGGAAATGGAACTTGAAATGCAGCAAAAAGAGGCTAAATTAAAAACAGAACTTGAAAGGATTAAAGCTGAAAAAGCCAGATTGGAAGCTGAAAGAAAAAAATTAGAGAGTGAAAAAAGAGAGGCAGCAAATGTGAAAAAGGCTGAAAAAGAGGAAGCTAAAAGAAAAGAAAAGCTGGAAGTTGAGGAACAGAAAAAAAAGGAGAAAGCAAAAAGGGAAAGAAAAATTGTAGTACCTGAGGGTACTAATTTAATTGTCTCTCTTATGGACAGGCTTTCAACAGCTGAAAACGAAGCAGGTGATAGATTCAAGGCTGTTCTTGACAAGTCAATTAAACTTAAAAATGGCTATAAAATACCTGTTAAAACTCCTGTTGTTGGAAAAATTGTAAGGTGTGTTCCTTCAGGGAAGGTTTCAGGTGTTGCACAGATGTCAGTTAGACTGACAAAAATTAAAATTAGGGGGAAATGGTACGAAATAAGAACCAACACCATAAGGATGAATGCCAAAAAAACCACAAAAAAAGATGCTGCAATAATTGGTGGTAGTTCTGCATTAGGTGCAATAATTGGAGGAATTGTAGGTGGTAAAAAAGGTGCGGGGCTTGGTGCTCTAATTGCAGGAGGAACAGGGACTGCTGTAGTTCTTAACACAAAGGGCAAAGAGATAGAATTACCAGTGGAAACTGAATTTAAATTTGAACTGAGGGATGACTTAGTTATTAAAAAATGAAAATTCTGCTTATAACCTATAAATTCCCCCCAGACGTGGGGGGAGTTTCTTCTTCATCTTATCGTATTGCTAAATCATATAGAA
>JALULU010000198.1 GCA_027040585.1 Acidobacteriota bacterium
TTTGCCATTTCCATCCCTTTCAGCAAAGATATTAACTTTCCCAAGTTGCCGTGAAAGTTCATACCCTATTAAGAGTCCTCCAATTGCAGGAGAGATTACTTTTTCTGCTTCAATTTTTTCTACTTTATTTATTTTTTCACTTAAATATTTACAAAGGATTTCAGAATATTCTGGATATTGAAAAACTTTTGCACATTGTAAATATCTATCACTATGTAATCCAGAAGAAAGAAGGAAATGACCTTCGAGTAAACTTTCACTTTTTTTTAGGATTTCGAGGACTTTTTTTTCCAACTTTTACCTCTATTTGTAAAATAAGAGATAAAGATAACAAAAAAAAGGTAAAAGTCAATTTTAATTGGGAACTAAAATGTTATTTTATTTTATAATTTAAAAATATTTCTTGACAAGTGCTTCGTTTTTCTGCTATTTATAAAACAGTCAGTAAGGAATTCTTTGTGAGGTAGGTTGCTTATGTTTTTTGGAAAACCTAAAAGACCAGTTGGTTGTGATATTGGTTCTTTTTCAGTTAAACTTGTTGAATTGAAGCCTTTTAAAAAGGATGAATATGAGTTGCTTCATTTAGGTATCAAAACTTTACCCCCCGATACAATTGTAGATGGTGCCATTATAGATAGAATACCTGTTGCAAATGCTATTAAATCTATTTATGAAGAAGAAAAGATCAAAAACAATAAGATAGCTACGTCTATCTCAGGTCATTCAGTTATTATTAAAAGAATAAATGTTCCAGCGCAGAGAGAAGAAGAACTTGAAGAATCCATAGAATGGGAAGTTGAACAGTACATACCCTTTGATTTAATGGAAGTTAACCTTGATTATCAAATTGTTAAAACAAATCCCGGTGATGGAACTATGGATGTTATTGTGGTAGCTGTAAAAAAGGAAAAAGTTGAAGATCAGGTAAGTGTTATTAACCTTGCAGGCAAGGAAGCAGCAGTTATTGATGTTGATGCTTTTGCCCTTCATAATGCATTTATTTATAATTATCCTGAGTCCAGTACTCTTGTTACTGCCCTTTTAAATGTAGGTGCAAGTATTACCAACCTTGTAATTGTCAAAGGTGAAGATGTGTTATTTACAAGAGATCTTTCCATTGGCGGTAATCAGTATACAAGTTATTTACAAAAAGGTTTGGGCATAAGTTATGAGGATGCTGAAAAGCTAAAAAAAGGTGAGATTACAATGGATGGTATATCTCAGGAAGATGTGAAAAATATTATTATGCAGGTTTCAGAAACCCTTGAACTTGAGATCAAAAAAACATTTGATTTTTTTAAGTCGTCCAATGTTAATGATAGTATAGATAGAATGGTGATGTCTGGTGGTGCTGTTCATACTTCTGGACTTATTGATTTCTTAACTGAAAGATTGAGGATGCCGATAGAAATTTTTAATTCTTTTAAAAGAATAAATTATGATCCGATGAAATTTCCAAAGGAGAAATTAGAAGACCTATCACCTAAAATTGCTGTGGCTATGGGCCTTGCAATGAGAAACTTGTAATTAAGATATTTGGAGGTCAAATGGCAAAGATAAATTTATTAAAAGAAAAGAAGATTTCCGAAAAGGGACCTTCTGGTATCCCGCCAGAGGCCAAGCCTATTCAGGCCATTTTAGTTATTGCCGTTTTACTCATAGTTGGTATTGGCTTTATTGCCTGGTATTGGGTTTCTCTAAGTAATCAGTATAACAGTTCTAAAGAAAAGTTTGAAAGTCTTCAAAAAGAAGCTCAAAATCTGAGACGCATAAAAAAAATTGCTGAGAAATATGAAAAATTAAGAAATTTACTGAGACAGAGAAAAGATATTATTGAAAACTTAAAGGAATCTCAATCTGGTCCAGTTGAAATGATGAATGCCTTAATCCAGAGTTTGCCAGCCCAGGATTCTAAATTGTGGTTTACATCTCTTGACGAGTCAAGGGATGAAAATGGGGAATCTGTAGTTGTTGATGGTGAGTCTCTTGATGTATATGCTTTTCTTGATTTTGTCTCAGCACTTCAGAAGACGGGTTATTTTGACGATGTTAACATGGTTTACTACAACAAAAAATCTTCCAAAGAAACAGGTAAACAAATAACAAAATTTGAGATTTCTTGTACGAAAAAAACAAAAAAATCCAATAATGAGGGTAAATAATGGCTGATTTAAAAGAAACGCCCCTATGGCAAAAAGTATTAATAATAGTTGTTTTATTTGTTTTAGTTTTTTTTGGTTTAAACAGCCTGGTCTTTAAAAGTAAAAGGGCTGCTATAGCGGATTATAATGCCAAAATTACATCCCTTTCAGCTGAAGTTCAAAGGTTACATGGATTTGAAGCTAAAAAGGCTAAGTATGAAGATGAGTGCAAGACTTTAAAAGAAGAATTAGATAAGCTTAAAGCTATGTTACCAAA
>JALULU010000199.1 GCA_027040585.1 Acidobacteriota bacterium
GTATAAAAAGAAATTTTATGGTAAATCTTTTCCTACATTTTTTAATTTTCTAAAAAGGGAATACCATTTTGTTTTTGTAGTTTTTTCCATACTCTTTCTTTCATTGGGTTTCTTTAAGTTAAAACTTGGGGAAAAATATGAAGGAATTACTAAAAGTAATGTCAATTTCTATTTTATATTTGATGTTTCATACAGTATGACGGGGCATGATGTAAACACCTCCAGACTTGAAGTTGCAAAGACACTTGCAATTTCTCTTATGGATCATTTTCCCAATGAAAAGTTTGCAGTGCTTCCTTTTGCAGGAAAGGGATTTATCCTTTCTCCTCTCACATCAGACTCAGATACTGTGAAATTTTTAATTTCTAAATTATCCCCTGAAAACATATCAAATCAAGGAAGTGATGTTAATTTTCCCCTTAAGTTACTTTTAAAAATAATTAGAAAAAATAGTGTAAATGTTGCTGTTTTACTTAGTGATGGAGAGTTTTTTAAAGAAATTGATACGGATTTACTGGAAAAATTAAAAAAAAGTGGTGTAAAATTTGTAACCGTTGGCATTGGTAGCGAAGAAGGGTGTGAAATAATGGATCCCAGAAAAGGCTATAAAGAGCCAATTAAATTAAATGGAGAGGCGGTTATTTCAAGGTTACATACTAAAACACTTAAATTAATTGCAGATAAAACAGGTGGAAAATATATAAACTTTACAAACATTTTAGATTGTGAGAATAAGATATCAAGTTTTCTTGAGAAAGATATATTTAAGGGTGAATATTCTTTTAGAAGGGTCAAAGTGAATGGTAGTTATTTGTTATTTTGCCTTTCCTTTATATTTTTTCTTTTATATCTTTTTTCGGGTAAATATAGATTTAAAAATATGTTGTTCCTGACATTATTTTTTACTTTTCTATCTGTAAATATGTTTTCTGGGGTTTCTGATCTTGTAAAAGAGGGTAATAACCTCTATCTTAAAGGTAAATATTCGGATGCGCTTAAAAAATATGTTAAATCTTTAGAAGGAGTGGAAAGGGGTAGTGAAAATTTTCTTAAAATAAATTCAAATATGGCAATTACACTTTTTAAAATGGGAGAATATGAAAAAGCTGTGTTTGTACTTGAAAATGGATTGAATTCGTATAAAGGTAGTATCAGATTAAAAGGGGATGCTTTCTATGATATTGGAACAATATATTTTTTTGAGAAAAAATATCAACTTGCAAGGACATTTTTAGAGAAATCACTTAAAATAAATCCAGATGATTTTTCCGCTAAGTATAACCTTGAATTGGTTTTAAAAAGGTTATCTAAAAAGAAAAATAATAAAAATAGGGAGAAAAAGAAAAACGTTGAAAACAATTTAAATTCTTTACGAGAAAAGGAAAAGACAATTTTTGAATCAAAGCCTAAGAAAAAGAAATTTGGACTTAAAGGGCCATATTGGTAGAAAAATGAAGAGAAGAATCTGTTTAACTTTAATTTTTACTTTTTTGATTTCTGTTTACGTTGTTTCAGCTAATGTTGAAATGTATTTAAATAAAAATATTTTAATGCCTCAGGAAACACTAAATCTTACGATAATTGTAAAAGGATATGGGCTTGAAAATTATGGAAAAGTGAAATTTCCAGATATTCCTGGATTTATAAAAGTTGACAATCAAGAAAGTGAACTTCCTTCAATAGTTGGTGGGAAAAAGTTTATTTTGAGGAAATATATTTTTTCTTATATACCAACGAAAAGTGGAATATTTTATATACCCCCTATTTCAATAAGGTTGCCTGAAGGGGTTTATAAGTCTAAGAGGATAGAGATAAGGGTTTTAAATCCCGATGGTAGTATTAATAAAACTGTATATTCTCCACCTCAAAAAAATGTTGAGAAACCAATTCTAAAGAAAAGGAAGCTTTCATTAAAAGAAAATGTAAAACTTGTCAGGGAAATGGACACTTTAAATCCCTATGAAGGTGAACAGATTGTGCTTACGTATAAAATACTTACGAGGAAATCTATAAATCAGAATGTTGTTCAAAGTGTTGTGCCTGAATATAGTGATTTCTGGGTGGAAAACATAACTGACGAAGTGGAGCACAATTACCAAACAGTAATCCTAAGTGGTATAAAGTATTACAGCATAATCCTTCAAAAACTGGTTCTTTTCCCTTTAAAATCAGGAAAGTTAAAAATAGATGGAACCAAATGGGTGATAAAAGTTAAAGATATCAATCCTCCCTTTAAAGAGACTCCAAAGGAACTATCTGTTAAACCTATTATGATAAATGTGAAACCTATTCCAAAAGAGAATATACCTTCCAATTTTAAAGGAGATGTAGGAGACTATGAAATAAATGTAAATTATAGAGGGAAGAATCTTGAGGTTGGAAAAACAA
>JALULU010000200.1 GCA_027040585.1 Acidobacteriota bacterium
TGCTCCTCTGATAATGGAATTGCCTCCCTATAGGCTTCCAAATATGAAGGGTGTTTTTTTGATAAGTTATAAAAGGAGTGCCCTCTTTGTTAAAAAAGCTGGTACGGTGATTTTATCAGGAGTTATTCTAATCTGGATTCTTGCATCACTACCACCAGGGGTTGAATATGGTTCAAAGGGCAGTATCATCGGAATAATGGGTAGTAAACTTGCTCCACTTTTTAAATGGGCTGGATTTCCACACTGGCAAATTGCTGTGGCCCTAATATTTGGGATAATTGCAAAGGAACTTGTGGTTGGTATTCTTGGAACTCTTCTTACTAAAGGAAGTGCAGTTTCACTCCCTGTGGCATTGCATTCATTTTTTACGCCTCTCTCTGCATATGCATTTTTACTTACTGTATTACTTTATGTTCCCTGTATTGCGACAATTGCTGTTATAAAAAAGGAAATTGGACTTAAATGGGCACTTTTTACAGTTGCTTATATGATGATTTTGGGGCTAACAATTTCCACGATAGTATATCAAGTGGGAAGACTGTTTTAGATGAATAAGTACTCATCAAAAACTGAAAAGTCCATAATAAAGAAGATAGGAACTTGTATTGAGAGGTACAATATTTTTGAAGAGGGGGACAGAATTTTAGTTGCCATTTCAGGGGGAAAGGATTCCTTTGTTATGCTTAAGATGATGGAAAAATTGAGGAAAAGGGCTCCGGTAGATTATAAACTTTTTCCTGCAATGGTTGTTGGGGATTTTGAAGGGTTTAATTTATCTCCAATTTTTGAATATGTTAAAAGTTTAGGATATTATTTAACTACATATCATATGCCAATTTCAAAAATTTTGAGTGAAAAGGGTAAAAGACTTAGAACAATTTGTTCCTTTTGCTCAAGACTAAGAAGGGGAGCACTTTATAAAATTGCAATAAGTTTAAATTGCAATAAAATAGCCCTTGGACACCATGGGGATGACATTATTGAGACTTTTTTTTTAAATATGATTTACAATGCTACTCTCAGAGGTATGTCACCTAATTATCTTGCAGAGAATGAAAAGGTTAGAGTGATAAGACCTCTTGCTCTTGTGTTTGAGTATGAAATTGAAAAATATGTTATAGAGCAAAATATTCCATCTTTTCCTTTTGGTTGCCCAATGGAGGAGGTTAAAAAGAGAAAAAGGTCAGAGGTAAAAATTTTAATTTCAAAACTTCAAAAAGAGTTTCCAAATTTTAAAGAAAATGTTTTAAAATCGCTTTCAAACGTGAGAGAGGAGACTTTTTTAACTTGAAAAAATTTCTTTTCTTTTTGTTAATTCTGCTTTCTATTTTATTTTTTTATCCTTTGTTACAATTTAAGAGAGTAGAGAACAGAAATAAATTGCCTTATAACTATAAAAAAGGTGTATATCACGTCCACTCTCTCTATTCACATGATAGTACGGGAAGAATTGAAGAAATTATAAGTGCCGCTAAAAAAAATAATTTAGATTTTGTAATATTAACAGATCATGGAAGACCGAATTTAAAATCATCCTATATTTTAAAAAAATATGGCAGGGTACTTTTAATTGGTGCGTCAGAATTTTCTCTTGACTGTGGGCATATGACAGCAATTGGCTTTAAAAGGCATAACTATAAATTTGCGCCAGAACCACAATCCGCTATAGATGAGGTAAATGAAGATGGTGGTATTACATTTATTGCACATCCCTACGATACTAAAATACCGTGGAAAAATTGGCATGTAAAAGGTTTTACAGGAATTGAACTTATAAATACTCACAGTTGTTTAATGAACTGTTCTTTTTTAAATACTTTTTTTTCTTTTCTTTATTATCAAATAAATCCAATTTTTTCTCTGGTTTTTATGGGTAAAAGTTTTAGTCGTAAAAATTTTTTAAAATGGGATAACATAAACAAAAAAGAAAAATGTTTTGGGATTTTAGGTCTTGATGCCCATGGAAGATTTAATATTTTAAAATTTCACCTCGATTTTCCCAAATATAAAGATATGTTTGGTTTATTTAACGTATATGTAAAGATAAAAGGAATATATAAAAACGTTGAAGATGAAAGAGAAGAAATTTTAATGGCACTTAAAAGGGGCAATTTTTTTAGTGTGGTTGAAGGACTTGGAAGTGCAAATGGATTTGATACCTATTTAATAACTAAAAGTGGAAAAATTGTTGAAATGGGTGAAAGCGTCAAAGAAAGTAGTGGTCAGATTTTTTTTAATCTTCCATTTAATTTTAAAACAAATATCAAAGTTTATAGAAATGGAGAAATTTTCAAAGAAATTACTGGAAAAAATGGAAAATTAAGATTAACTGTCAATGAAGATGGGGTTTATAGAAGTGAAATTTATATTGAAGGGGAAAAGATCCCCTGGATAACTACAAATCCTTTTTATTTGAGTGTAAAGTATAAAGATAGGTTAAAGGATTCTCATGTAAAATTATTGGAGCCATTTAAATTTAATGAAGATTTTTTTAAAGTTAGAAAAGATGGAAATTCAGCAAATTCCTTAAATGTGGATAAAAGAAATAAAATTTATATTATGAGCTATTCTTTAAATAGCAAAGGAAAGGATGCTATTTTTGGCGCTGCGATTTATCACAAAATAGAAAAAGATTTTTCTAAATTTTGCGGAATTTCCTTTGAAACAAAATCAGATGAGAGGATGAGATATTTTTTTGTCATAAGATATAAAAATAAATGTTTTAGAAGGAGTTTTCTTTCAAAAAAAGGTTGGACAAAGGTTAATATAGATTTTTCCTCATTGGTTGAGTGCGGTGGGAATTTGAATAATAAGGTAAATTTAAAAAGGTCAGATGTGTTCCTTTTTTGTATAAATAATTACATTGCTTATGAGGGAACATCAAACAAACTATATTTAAGAAATTTCTCCCTATATTAAAATATTTGAAACTTTAGTATTAAATTTCACATCTAAATTAAAGGAAGAAACGGTATTTGAAAAAATGGGGGCGAACATGGACTCGACGGGAGCAGTTGAGGCTAAGGATGCATGTCAGGTTCCTGAACCTGTAAAAATTCAGGAAATTAAAATAATTGCAAACAACAATTTAGCACTGGCTGCTTAATTTAAAGCAGTCCGGTCTTAAAATTCCTTGCCTGGGGAGTTTTAAAGACCGTCACATTACAGGCTTTGCCCTTTAAGATTTCCCCATCTTATAGGGCGAGAATTTAGGGGATAGCCATTGGTGAGTTTGCCTGTTTATATCACCTATGGCGAAACTTGAAAACAGGCTAAACATGTAGAATCCTTTGACCGAAGGCTCTCGGACGGGGGTTCGATTCCCCCCGCCTCCACCAATATTAATTTAGCCTTCCTTTTTAACTTTTCTTTTATATTCCTTAACTTTTTCATATATAATAGATTTTAAAAATTTTGTTGTCTGGAGGAACTATGGATTTAAAGGATAGATTATTTGAACTTGGCAAAAAAGTAGAGAGGAATAATTTGTGGAGACAGAGGGAGTGTGTGAATTTAATTCCATCAGAAAACACTCCATCACTTCTTGTAAAACTTTGTGAAATTTCTGACCCTTCTGGAAGGTATGCGGAGCATAAAAAGGCTTTGAAAAAAGAAAGGGAAGCGATGAAGGGAAGCAAAGCCCTTAAGGGTGACCAGATATACTACTATCAGGGAACAGATTTCATCTATGAAATTGAGGAAATGGTAAAAGAAGAGTTTGGTAAATATATTGGGGCAAGTGAAGTTGAACCGAGAACCATAAGTGGACAGATGGCAAATGAAGTTGTTTTTAAGGCAATTGTTAAATTTCTAAAAAAAGGTGTGGAAGGAGTTCCTGCTTCAGGTGAGTGTGGAAGGATAAATACTGTTATGAATAACAATTTAAATTATGGAGGGCATTTAAGTGCTCAGCCATTTGGGGCTCTTTTTAATATGGTTGATGGAGATGTTGTAAATTTTCCAATAAGTGAGGACAATCCATATAAGATAGATGTGGAAAAAATGATTGAACTTGTGGATGAACATAAACCTGCTTTAATTGTTTTTGGGAAAAGTATGTTTATCCACAGAGAACCCATAAGGGAATTGAGAGAATTTGTGGAAAACACACAAAATTACAGGCCGGTGATTATGTATGATGCTGCCCATGTAATGGGTATCCTTGGAAGTTATTTCCAAGATCCACTTAAGGAAGGTGTTGATGTTGTTACAGGAAGTACACACAAGACCTTTTTTGGACCTCAGAGGGGAATTATTGCAAGTAATATGTCAAAGGGAACAGATTTGAGAAAACTCTGGCTTGAGATAAACACAAGGGCTTTTCCAGGGTCAACGAGCAATCACCATCTTGGAACTTTGCTTGCTTTACTTGTTGCTACAATTGAGATGAACCATTTTAAAGATGAATATCAAAGGGCAGTTACACAAAATGCAAAGAGTTTTGCAAAATATTTAAAGGATAGGGGAATAGATATTGAAGGTGATCCTGAACTTGGATACACTGAGACACATCAGGTAATTATGAGGGTTTCTCGTTTTGGTGATGGGAAGGATATTGCCGCAAAACTTGAAGAAAACAATATAATAACAAATTATCAGGCACTTCCCGATGATGAGACCTTTTACCATCCAAGTGGTATAAGAATGGGGGTACAGGAGATGACCCGTTTTGGAATGGAGGATAGGGATTTTGAAGAGCTTGCTGAGTATATTGCTGAGGTTGTGAAAGATGGGAAAAATGTAGGTGAAAAAGTTAAGGAGTTCAGGAAAAGATTTAAAGATATGAAATATACTCTTTCTTTAGAGGATTCTTCAGAACTTGCAGCAAAAATTTTTGAGTCGGTTTTTCAGGATTTATCCTATATGGATTTAATATTAGAAAATTTAACAAATAGGTAGTTTTTTATTGGGGTCAGACCTCGATAATTTTTAACCAACTTTGATTAAGGTCTGTCCCCAAATTTCCACATGTCCCGGAATTTCCACAAAAAATTTCCAATAAATTTTCTGCTTAAATTTGTTTACTTGCCCTCTTCTCAACTATTGTTGGGGTCAGACCTCTATGAATTGACCTGTACGATTTTTATGGGATAAAGTGAAAATTTTTTTGGGAAAAATTTCTTTTAAGGCTTTACGCCACTTAAGTTCTTTTTTATGGCTTTTTTTACAATTTCTTTTACAACCATTGTATGCATTTTATGGCCAGATTTATACGCTATAAAATGTCCTTTTATCCTTTTTCCAAGAAGTGATATATCACCAATAAAATCAAGGACTTTGTGCTTTACAAAGTCATCTTTTCCCTTCAATTTTTCCCTATTTAAAATTGAGGTATCACTTAAAACTATTGCGTTTTCTAAATTTCCACCCCTGATTAATCCATTTTTTTTGAGAAACTCAATATCTTTTAAAAATCCAAAGGTTTTACTGTGGGAAATTTCATTAAAATAGATATCGCTGTCTATTACAGATGTAAATTTTTGCTTTTTTATTTCAGGATGTGGGAAATCTATTTCATAAGTGATTTTGAATTGGTTATATGGTAAAACCTTTACAAATTTATCATCTTCATGTACTTCGATGAGGTCAAAAATCTCTATATAATCTGCCTTTTTATTCTGTTTTTCTATTCCAACCTTCAGTATTTCTTCCACAAAGGGCCTACTGCTTCCATCTAAAATTGGCACCTCCATATTGTCGATATCAATATAAAGATTGTCAATTTTTAGTGCATATAGAGCTGAAAGTAAGTGCTCAACAGTTGAAATGTAAACCCCTTTTTTCATTAAGGAGGTGGCGTAGAAAACTTTTTCAACATTTTCCCACTTTGCCTCAATTAAAAAGTTATTTAGATCCACTCTTCTGAAAATAATACCAGTGTCCACATTGGCTGGTATTAATTCAAGGGTTACATTACAACCTGTATGAAGTCCAATTCCTTTAAATTTAACTTTATCTTTTAAAGTTCTTTGAAGCATAACACTTATTTAAGCAAACTATATGCCTTAATTTTTGGTAAAAATAACTCTATTTTATGTATTATTATAGAAAATTTTGGAAAAAAGTAGAAAAAAAGTGGAAAATTTGAGAAACTAAAAAAGAAAAAATTGAGAGGAGGATTTATGAAGGACCTTCTAAAGGGAGCAGATTTAAAGACAGAAATTCTTGCAGGGATTACAACCTTTTTCACAATGTCTTACATCTTATTTGTAAATCCTGCAATACTTTCAAAATCCGGAATGCCAAAGGATGGGGTATTTTTTGCAACTGCTTTTGCATCAGGAATAGCAATTTTAATTATGGGATATTTTGCGGAACTTCCATTTGCACTTGCCCCCGGTATGGGTCTTAACGCATATTTTGCCTATACCGTTTGTATTCAAAAGCATATTTCATGGGAGACTGCCCTTACTGCTGTGTTTATTGAGGGAATTATATTTTTAATAATGGCACTTTTTAGTATCAGGGAATCCATTTTTAAGGCAGTTCCCAAAAGCCTTGCCTATTCAATTTCTGCAGGGATTGGCTTATTTATTGCACTTATTGGATTTCATAACAGTGGAATAATTACTTATGATACAGATACCCTTTTAAAACTTGGGAAAATAAATTCTTTTGAAGGAATAGTTACCATTGTTTCATTATTACTAATTGCCTATCTAATACATAAGGGAGTAAATGGAAGTCTTCTTATTGGAATAATTTTTGCAACTGTTTTAGCACTTATTTTTGGAAAAACAAAATTTACGGGAGCTTTTTTTGGGATTCCTCATCCAAGTGCCGCTTTTAAACTTGATTTCCATTCAATTTTGTCATTTGGTATAGTTCCGGTAGTTATAACATTTTTACTTGTGGATATATTTGATACGGTTGGAACCCTTGCTGGACTTTGTGCAAGACTTGGAATACCCCTTGATGATAAAAAGGTTTCAAGGGCTCTTACCACAGATGCCATTGGCACTACTGTTGGAGGTCTTCTTGGAACATCTACAGTAACCACTTATATTGAAAGTGCTTCAGGTGTTGCTGCAGGTGGAAAAACAGGTGTTACGGCAATTGTTACAGCCATTTTATTCTTTTTATCTATTTTTTTAGCACCTATAGTTGGAATTGTCCCCACATTTGCCACCTCAGCTGTTTTAATTTATGTTGGTGTTTTTATGATGAGTGCCATTAAAAATATTGATTGGGAGAATCCCCTTGATGCACTTCCAGCCTTTGTTGTACTTGTTGGTATACCCTTTACATTTAGCATTTCAGATGGGATGGGACTCGGTTTTATTACCTATGTATTTATAAGGCTTTTTGTGGGAAAATTTAAGGAATTAAATTGGGTTTTAATTTTAATTACTATAGTTTTTATTTTAAAATTTTTCTGGTAAATCAATGTAATTGAAAAAAAAGTAGTTTTTTTGTAGTATTATCACTTATGCTCAAATATTTAAGAATAAAAAATTTTGCCATAATAGAAGAATTGAGTTTTTCTCCAGGTAATGGCTTAAATGTTTTAAGTGGGGAAACGGGTTCGGGAAAATCCATTTTAATTGGTGCAGTTGGTTTATTACAAGGGGACAGGGCTAAAGTTGAACAAATTAAAAGTGGTTGTAAAAAAGCTGTGGTTGAAGGCGTTTTTGATTTAGATAGTGATTTTTTGGAGGAACTTGAAGGAAGGGGATTTGAGATAGATGGTGATGATATAATAATAAGAAGGGAAATATCTCAAAGTGGCGGCAGAATTTTTCTAAATGATTCACCAATAACTTTAAAGATTTTAAAGGAAATTGGGGAGAGACTCATAGAAATTCATGGACAGTTTGATACAACTTTTCTTTTAAATCCCACATATCATTTAAAAATGATAGATGAATCTATTGACGATCTTGAGGCTTTAAGCAGTGTAAAAGAGAGTTATGATAAGATAATTAAATTTAAAGAAAAGCTGATTAAATTAAGTGAACGGGAGAGGGAAAGACTTCAGAGGATAGATATTCTTAAGTTTCAAATAAATGAAATAGAATCCGCTAACTTAAAAATTGAAGAAGAAGAGAAATTAATTTCAAGGAGAAATATACTGAAAAATTTCCAGAAAATTTCTGAGGTTTCTCAGCTTGTTTCAGAAAATTTATACGATGGGGATAAAAGTGCCTATGAGAGGATTTCCAGCTCACTTGACGCCATTTCAAAGATTTTGGGAGTAGAAGGTGAAATTGATTCCATCTATGAAAAATTGAAGGAATATATGTATGAAATGGAGTACATTTCAGGTTTTTTTAAAGAATTTAAGGAAAAAATCGACTACAGTGAAGGGGAACTTGATGAAATCGAAGGTAGATTAAATTTAATTGATAGATTAAAGAGTAAGTATGGCAGAACAATTGATGATGTTTTAAATTATTTAGATATTGCAAAAAATGAACTAAATGAACTTGAAAATTTTAAAGAGTTAAAGTCAGATATTGAGAAAGAACTAAGAGTTGAGGAAGAAAACTTCTTAAATCTTTCAAAAAAACTTTCAAATTTAAGGAGAAAAAAATCCCTTCAGATTGAAAAGAGTGTGAATTCACATTTAAAAGATCTTGGCTTTAAGAATGGTGAATTTAAAATAGATATTAAGTTTTTAGAGGATAAATTTTCACCTGATGGTAAGGATGAGATAAATTTTTTTATAAAGACAAATGTGGGGGAAGATTTTATGCCCTTACACAAAATTGCATCAGGTGGAGAACTTTCAAGAATAATGCTTTCACTAAAACTTTCACTCAAGCCCTTTCACAAAAATACACTCCTTATTTTTGATGAAATTGACACTGGCATAGGTGGAAAAATAGCTGAAAAAGTTGGTAAAAAATTAAAGGAAGTTGGAAAAAGGAGTCAGACCTTTTGTGTAACCCATTTACCACAGGTGGCTTCAAAGGGAGATGCCCATTTTCTTGTAAAAAAAGAGGTAAAGGATGGAAAAACTTCAGTTTCAATTATAAAACTTGAGGGGAGAGAAAGGACTTTAGAAATTGCAAGGATGCTTGCAGGTGAAAAGATAACCGATAGTGCTATTAAACATGCTGAATCACTATTAAAGGGTTAGTTTTAAATTTATAGCTAAATTAAAAATATTAAACTTAAATAAACAAAACTGAAAATTCACTTCTTACCTTAAAATCCAGTTGTTTTTCTTTTCAGTAAATCTTATCCCCATCTTTAACTGTCCCTCAATTTCATCAATCCATACAACATCTACTACTGCTGTTGCTTCAAAGGGAAATTTTGTGGCTATAATTTTTATTTTTGTGCCCACAGGTATTTTTCTTGAAATTTTTACGCATGCACCATTTATGCTAACATTTTCAGTTTCAGTTTCCTCAATAAAATGGTTTCC
>JALULU010000201.1 GCA_027040585.1 Acidobacteriota bacterium
GCTGATTCCTCATAAACCTACTGTAAATCTCATCATGACAGTCTCCACAAGCCTGACTGTTCTCAGGTAAATTCTTCGAAATAAAATCATACTTCGACGTATCCTGCCCATATACACTCATCCCCATCAATACTAAATACAGCGCCAGGAGGGAAATTATTACCACTGATACTCTCTTCATATATACCTCCTGTTATAAATAATTCTTTCTCTCAACTTTAATGAATTTGCCTCAATCGATGTGCGTAAACCATTAACTGGCTTACCTAATCTGATATTTCAAGTGATTTTAATATATTTATTCATTTCTATACACCCAAAACGAGTACAATAATAATAGAATTTTTTTTAAAAGCAACTGTTTTTTAAAAAAAATTTAAGGATTTTAAAGTATTTTTAAAACTTCAGATGGGGACAATACGTTAAATCCATTTTTTCTTAAAAGATGTGTGGTAATGCCTTCTCCTTTTATCAATTTATTTTTAACATATACATTTGACACCCCACATGAGGGAGATTTGTCCATAAATATAACCATAATAGGTTTTATCTCATTAGCTATTTTTAATGTAAGTTTTGCACCTAATTTAAAATAATGAGACACATTTTCTCCCTTTACATTTTTTAAATTTTTGTTATAATCTGCAAAGAAGGAAGGGGATCGAGGGGTTAATAATCCTCCCAATTCCTCCGGGCAAACCGGTATTAGTTTAAAACCTTTACTGGTTAAAGCTAATATTAGTTTCTTATTTTCCTTTGAATTACAATCAAATCTGCAGTTAACCCCAACAATACATTTACTTATTAAAATATTTTTATTTCCTGAGATCATCGCCTAACTTTCTTAGTAAAACATCAAACTGACTAAAAATGCCATGCAATATTTGAACATCCCTTTTTGATAAATTTGCCCTTGAAAAAATCTGTCTTATTGTAAACATAATCCTCTTTGGATTGTTCTCATGAAGATAGCCTACATTTAAAAGAGTATCTTCAATATGATTAAAAAGCAGCTCCCTATCACCCCTTGTTGAAGGTTTACTTTTTATTCCAGATGGAAATGCTCTAATTCCCGACTTTATTAGAAAAATCTCATACAATACAATTAAAACAGCTTGAGATATATTTAAAGACTTAAAGTTTTTCACAGTGGGAATTCTAACAATGTAATCACATAAAAAGAGATCTTTTTTTGAAAGTCCACTGTCTTCCGGTCCAAATAGTATACCTATTTTTCCATCTGAAAATTTCGTTGCTATTTCCTCTGCAAACTTCCCTGGTGTAAAAATATTTTGCCTTAATTTCCCGGTACGCGCAGAAGTTCCCACCAGTAAATTAAATTCAGGTAATAAATCTTCTAATTTCGAAACAATTCTTGCTTTTTCCACAATATCAAAGGCTGCAACAGCCATCTTTCTCGTATCTTTATCAATATCCGTCTCAGGGTTAACTAAAATTAAATCCTCCACACCCATATTTTTCATTGCCCTTGCAATGGAGCCTATATTTCCACTACCCTTAATCCGAAGGCAAATAATTGAAATGTTTTTCATAAAAGAAAAAAAGTCCCTTCATATAAAATATTGACGCTGCCTATCTGAAAAATTTTACCATCAACGACCCTAATAGAATAATTTCCCCCTTCAGTAAAAACCGTCATATTACTTGATAAATTATATCTTTCAATGGCAGCAATAGCTGAAGCAGCTGAGCCAGTACCAGAAGAAAGAGTGTGACCTACACCTCTTTCCCAAAAGTGGGAAAAGATCTCATTGCCTGAAAGGATTTTTGTAAATTCCAAATTTACTCCATTTGGGAAAAAACTATTCTTTTCAACTAAAGGACCAAATATAAGTAATTCTTCCAAATTTAAATTTTCTTTAAAAACAACAAAATGTGGGTTTGCAAGTTCAACATAAATCCCATTTAGCCATATATTTTTTTCTTTAAGAAAAATTACCACATCTTCAATTTTTTTAGGCTTTCCGATTTCCATTTCAAACAAGTACTCATAGTCATTTACCTTTTCTTTCAAAAAAATATTCCTATCCCCGAATACTGTTTTAACTTTTAGATGATCTTTACCTTCCCCTAAAAGGTGAATAATAGCAGCAAGGCATCTCAATCCATTTCCAGATATTTCAGCCTCTGAACCATCCCTGTTAAAAATTCTGGCAAAAAATTGTTCTCCCCTTTCAAATAATATTATCCCATCTCCCCCTATTCCCCTATTTCTATCGCATAAACTCCTTATAAAATATGGTGTTATCTCAAATTCACCAATATACTCAAGAACTATGTAGTCATTTCCATGACCTGCTGTCTTAAAAAATTTTAACTTTTTCATTTTTCAAAACTCTCAATATATTTTTTAACCTTTTTCTCCA
>JALULU010000202.1 GCA_027040585.1 Acidobacteriota bacterium
TGAACCTATGGTAAAACTACCTTTTATCAAACCTTTTAAAAAAACTCTACCCTTAAAATTTATACTTCCCGATCTGTCCTCTGTATTAAATTTAACAACACCATGAACAACATCTGCCCTGCCCTTATATCTCATCAATCCACTATCTCCTTCAATCTGTGCAAAGTAATAAAAATAGTCCTTATGCGGTTTAAAGGTAATTTTAAAGCTTCTCTTTCTCCTTAAGCCCTCAGGCTCCTGAAAAACACTTTTTGCCATTGCCAAATTTTTTGTAGCACTCTTACCAAGTCCAACAAATTTAAAAATGTAGGGGGCAATTTTCATAATTGAATCAAAATAACTGTTTTTCGTTATCTGATAATAACCTTCCCATACCCCACTTATATCATCACTTCTTATAACAAATTTTATTTTCGTTGTTTTTAAATCTTTTAAAATAAATTTCTTCTTAATTACCAAAAATTTTTTATCCTCAACTGGTATTTTTAAATATGCTTTTATAGGCGACCCTGCAAGTAGATAGCCAACATTTGTACAGAAAAATATTGCCCTTCCACTCTCTCCCAATTTTTTTCTCCAGAACTTCCTTTTAGAAATATCCTTTACTAAAAATCCAGCTTCAACATCCTTAAAACCTTTAATCCTCTTTCCTTTACCATCCACAACTATTATTTCAATCTTATGTTTTTTATTTAAAAAACTTATTAATTTTCTCCTTACCGAATATACATAATTTTTCTGATTGATAAGTGATTTCCTTGCGAGCCTTTCAATAACACTCTTATTGTACGATTTAAGCTGACTAACTATTTCATTGGTCAATCTATCCTTTAACTTTTCATTTAATCCACCGCCAGCAGTAAAAGCTGTGGAATTTAATTCACTGTGCAAAATACCTATTTCAGTTTCATCATTCCACAATTTGCCAACATACTCTCTAAAACATTTATCAATTTCATCCCCAATATTCACAGGATTTTTTAAATTATTAATTACAACTTTTTCTAACTTCCTATACCACCACTTTCCCCTTTCTCCTTTTTTCCTTCTTAACTGTAGCCATCTCATAGCAATTTTTTCATACAACTTATCTCTGCCACTCCTTGCTTTATTCATAAACTTATTTAATGAGTAGTCAATCACAAAAACACCAACCATTGCAATATTCATAGCCCTTGTGGGAAATGCTTTCCCAATACCATAATAACCGGCATTTTTGGTAAAATTTAATATTCCACTTTTCCTATTACCTGTATATAGATCTATACCCAACTGTAAAAACGATAGACTCAAACCAAATTCAGGCATTAGATTATTAAATTTTTTAAATCCTTCCATGTAAAGCGCATTCTCAGAAAACACTGTTATATTTGAAGTAATTCCAAGCCATTCATTAAAAGAACTCCAACAATCATTCAGAATAGATGGGGGCATATACTTAATATTTTTACTAAAATTTTTTATAATCCTTGCCGCCCTTATTGTTGGCAACTTAACCCTTTTATAAACAAAATAGTTGGGAATTTTTATAACTGAAGAGTAGGGTAAATTACTTTTATACTGAACCGGAGCAAAGGTGGTAAAGTGTTCTGAAATTACAACTAAATTATTTCCATTTCTATCCATAAAAGAGAGTGGATAATCAATATTTCCATCACTATCTATTGACACACATTCATAAGAATCACCTGAGTAAATCTTATCACTTAAATTTTTAAATACAATTTTTGCAGGAAAATTGTAATCATCTTTATTTAACAATTCAACATCAATGGGAGTTGCAAGTAGTGTACCATTTTTGATTTTAATCCCACTTACTTTGGAAAGTTCAATTTTTTGTTCATTTTCACTAAATGGTGAAAAAATATCTAAAAGAGCATTTCCAAATTTTATTCTTTCTTCTCCCCTATTTCTCCAGTCAATTTTTTTGGTCACTGTTTTAAATTTTACAATTCCCTTACCATTTATTTTCACATTCTCAAAGTTTTTATACTCTACATCAGCCCTTTTCTCTTCAAGGTAATCTTTAACATAGGGGCTTATTAAAAAATAAAGACCCCCTAAAATCAAAACCAACAACAAAATCCTAAACAAACACCCAAAACAACCCCTTTTTTTCTTCTTTATATCAGCATTCGAGGGAACATCCCTATTTTCATTAACTTTAGTATAAAATAAATTGGGAAAAACTTCCTTTAGAGTTCTCCAGTTATCTAAACCTTCATACCAGCACAGTGTATTTTCATTTATTCTCCCCTCCTTTACCCACCTTTCAACCTGATTGTACGCATATGGACCATATTTTTCACCATTCATCGTCAAATAAAATTTATTCATAAACACTCCAGAATTTTATTCGTTTTGAGTATATTACACTATGGATC
>JALULU010000203.1 GCA_027040585.1 Acidobacteriota bacterium
AACATCAGCTATATCCCATGGCCAGTTTTGAAATTCATAAGACAAAAAGTTGTAATTTTAACAAATTAAACTTTAAATAAATTTCAGGATAAATAATTGGCCACAGAGATATAGCCATGATCGTTAGGCGTCAGCAAGGAAAACTCTCATTATGAAAATATTTTATGTGTTTTAAACCACGGAATTAACGGTAAGATTTAATGAGTTAATGCGTTTGCTGTTGAAATAATTTGTATCTTTGAATATGGCTACAAAAGAACAAATAGAACAAAGTTTTATCATAGACGAGCTGACAAATTCGATTAGAAATACGATTTCGGGTGACAGCTTTCAAACAGAAATATCCATTCTAACCAAGAACGACTTAAAAACAATTACAAAGAAAAACGGCTGGAATTTCAACTGGAGAATTGAATTCAAGGATTTAACAAAAGAAGTTTATAAATTGACTATTGTCAATAACCCGTCTATTATTCAAGGCCTATTGAGTATAACGATTGAAAAAGACCACGTATTTATGAACCTACTTGAAAGCGCGCCATTTAATATCGGCAAAAACAAATTATATGAAGGTGTAGCCGGAAACCTGGTGGCATATGCTTGTAAAGTTTCATTTCAAAAAGGGTACGAAGGCTTTGTAGCATTTACAGCAAAAACAAATCTGATAAAACATTACGAAAAAACATTGGGAGCTTACCACTTCAAAAACGGAAGAATGATAATCCCAACAAACGCAGCTAAAAAATTGGTTGAAACTTATTTTAAACTATAGAAAAATGGGACACATAAAAGAACCTGAAGGGTTTGACTTTATCATAGAAAGCAAACCTTTAACAAACACTGAAAGAAAAGAGATAAGTGATTTTATAAAAACACTTAAAAAGAAAAGGACTGTCCGAAAAAAAGTAGCAAGAAGAAAAAAGAAAACTGTTGAAAACCTATAATGCCGAACGCCTAACAATGGCTCATAGTGCATACCGCAAATCATTGTAAATATGACGATTAAACATTAAATGAAGTTACCGGAAAATAGGAAAATATAACACTGAAATTGCGGCACGCACCATAGCCCAACCGTTAGGCATTATTAAAAAAAAATAAATTATGGATGAACCAAAAAAAACTACAACAAAGAAACCCGTCACTGCAAAAAAAGCTGGGAAAGAACCAGTAGAGAAGAAATCTGAAAAAAATCCCACAGAAAAAAAAATTGAAGATAATTCAAAGGCAGTAAAAGGTAAAGAAATTAATCTAGATAAGTTTTCAGACTTAATTAAATTAGTTGTAAATAACAAAGATATTAATGACCTAAGACCAATTATTTATCGGCATATTTTAAAAATTATAGAGAGAAATACTATATCAGAAAATTATCACATATTGTTTATTTACGAGCCAAATAAGAGTATTGAACAAGATATGGTTGACCTTATTTACAACGCAATTCCAGATAATAACACAAAGCCAATTCTATTAATAATTCACAATAATGGTGGACGCATTGAACCTGCTTATCTTATAAGTAAAACGTGCAAAGAATTATCTCCAAAATTTATTGTTGCTATTCCTAGAAAGGCAAAATCTGCGGCTACATTAATTTCATTGGGAGGGAGTGAGATTCATATGGGTTCAATGAGTGAAATAGGCCCAATTGATCCTCAATTCGGAGGTCTTCCAGCATTAGGAATTAGTAGTTCATTAGAAAGTATTGCGAAAATAGTAACAGAGTACCCTAAATCTAGTTCAATGTTTGCTGACTATCTGAAGGAAAAATTGGACTTAAGAATTTTAGGTTACTTTGAAAGGGTTTCTGAATCAGCGAAACAATATGCAATTCGATTATTAAATGGTAAAAATCTTCCTAAAAAATTGGAAGATATTGCACATCAACTGGTTTATGAATATAAAGATCATAGTTTTGTAATTGATAAAGAAGAAGCATGTGAATTATTAGGAGATATGATTGTTGTAAATTCAGAGGAATACAAATTCTCGAATGATATTCATAAATTCCTGTCCAGTATGAACCTCGTACTAGGTATTTTAAAAAAGAAATCAGTAGCAATTGTTGGTTCTGAAAGAGACATAAATATTTCGGACAAAAAGGAAAATAAAGAATAACAATGCCTAACAATGTATAAACGTAATGCGGGGTTAAGTGTTAAATATGAAAGATTTAACTACAAATAAACAATTGGTAAAATTGAAAGTTACATGCTTCAAAATCCCGCACTACGCTTATACTCACCGTTACCACACATTTAGAAAGAGCAACGAATAATGAAAGAAAACTTAAAGAATAGACTTAATGAAATCATTGAAACTTCATTCCGACTTTTAGAAATGAAAATTGCAAATGGTGGAATTATTTC
>JALULU010000204.1 GCA_027040585.1 Acidobacteriota bacterium
CTGATGTCATATTTACAATTCTACCCCATCTTTTCCTTATCATTTTGGGAACAACGACTTTACAAAAATTAAAGGTCCCATTTAAATTTACACTTAAAACCCTATCCCAATCTTCTCTTTTCATCCTAAAAAAAAGTTTATCAAGAGTTATCCCGGCATTATTGACCAGAATATCAACCCCACCAAAATAGTTCAAAATCTCTTTAAAACAATTCTCTACACTTTCATATGAAGAGACATCTACCTGAAAAAACTTAACAGTTTCTTCTGACCTATTTAAAGAAGAAACAAACTTTTCTCCTCTCTCACTATTCCTTGCACATACCGCAACCTTTGCTCCACTTTCCAGAAACACTTTAACAATTGAAGCACCAATACCACGGCTTCCACCTGTAACAATGGCGACCTTACCCTCAAGTGAAAACATACTATTTTCTCCTTAAACTTTTGTATATCTCTTGAAATTTCTCAATTTCCTCAGGGGTTTCCACATGATAAATTTTTACTTCTCTACTTATTTTTTTAATCATCCCGCTCAAAACTTTTTTGGGACCCACTTCTACAAATGTATCAACCCCATTTGAAATGAGTTTTTCTACAGAATCCTGCCACAAAACTGGAGATGACACCTGCTTTATCAATTTTTCTCTAACATCTTCTGAGGACGTAGTAAATTCAGCATCATAATTTGCTATCAAAGGAATCTTTAAATCTCTTATGTTAATTTTATTTAACTCAATTTTTAATTTCTCTTGAGCTGGCCTCATCAAATCACAGTGAAATGGGGCACTTACAGGCAAAATAACAGCCTTTTTAACACCTATTTTTGGTGCATTTGCTATTGCCATATCCACTGCTTCCTTATGACCAGATATGACAACTTGCCCCGGACAATTTATATTAGCTGTTGTAAGAACGTGACTTCCCCTTACCTCTTCACATAATTTTTTTATATCTTCAAGGCTACCACCAAGCAGAGCAGCCATTGAACCAACCCCAACATTAACAGCTTCCTGCATAAATTTGCCTCTTTTATGTACCACCTGTACGGCATCTGAAAATTTCATTCCACCTGCAGCTACAATTGCAGAATATTCCCCAAGGCTATGTCCAGCTACGCAATCTGGTTCTATGCCCAAACTCTCTAAAACCTTATACACCGCAACACTTACAGTCAAAATGGCAGGTTGAGTTTTCTCAGTTAACTTTAATTCTTCTTCACTTCCCAAAAAACAGAGTTCGCTAATAGAAAAAGGTAATACATTATCGGCTTTCTTAAATAATGAAGCAGCAATTGTATAATTATCATACAACTGCTTACCCATTCCACTATATTGTGAAGCCTGCCCCGGAAAAACAAAGGCAATTTTACCCATTTAAAAATCTCCTATTTTTTTCCCTTTTGAACAACCATTTTAACCAGTTCAGCTGCAATAACATTTCTCTGTATTTGATTGGTACCTTCATAAATCTGAGTTATTTTTGCATCTCTAAACATCTTTTCAAGGGGATAGTCCTTCATATATCCATAGCCGCCAAGTATTTGAATAGCATCTGTTGTAACCTTCATGGCAACATCTGAAGCTAAGACCTTTGTCATGGCTGAAAGGTGAGAAAACTTTTTCTCACCAGAATCAATTATTCTGGCAACATTGTAAACTAAACTTCTTGCTGCCTCAATTTGAGTCGCCATATCAGCAAGCATATGGCTTACCGCCTGAAACGAGGATATTGGTTTTCCAAATTGTCTTCTCTGGTGAGCATAATCTAAAGCATATTCATATGCCCCTTGTGCTATTCCCACAGCCTGAGCTGCAACACCTGGCCTTGTGTAATCAAAGGTTTTTAAAACTGCAATTATTCCAAGTCCCTCTTTACCCAAAACATTTTCTGCAGGTACCTTACAATCTTCAAAAATAACTTCAGTGGTAGAAGAAGCCCTTATACCAAGTTTTTTCTCTTTTTTACCTACCCTAACTCCAGGAAAATCTTTTTCAACAATAAAAGCAGTAGCACCCCTTCCTCCTCTCTTCTTATCTGTCAGTGCTATAACCGTATATATTCCAGCAACTCCACCATTTGTTATCCACTGTTTAGTACCATTTAAATAATAATAATCTCCATCCCTTTTAGCAGTTGTCCTTATTCCAAAAACATCTGAACCTGCGCTACTTTCAGTTAAACAAAAAGCAGCTAATTTCTCACCACTTGCAATTTGAGGTAAATATTTTTTTTTCTGTTCTTCATTTCCCATAATTAAAATGGGATAAGCTCCAAGCCCACTTGCAGCATAACTGACTGCAACTGCACCACAAGCCTTACTTAATTCTTCAGTTACAAGCGCCAATTCAAAAATTCCACC
>JALULU010000205.1 GCA_027040585.1 Acidobacteriota bacterium
TTAGAGGATTTCCTTCATAGGCTTTACATGGCCTCATATTTATTGCGAGGTCAAAAAGCTGTCTTAATTTTACAATTGGTGAAAAGTACTCATATCCCTTCCCCTTAAGTGCTGGATTTAATTCCTTTTGCGCCTCATCCTTTGGCTTTGAGGTTATTGCACCAAATAGGGCACAGTGAGTTTTTTTCATCATCTCAATTGTTCTGTCTGGAAGGGGATTTCCCTCACTTTTCCAAAATTCCCATCCAATATCCCCGTGAATGTACTCTGCATCCAATTTTAGTGCATCTAAAACAATTTTTGCCGCATCCATTACATCCTTTCCAACTCCATCCCCTGGAAGCCATGCTATTTTGTACTTTGCCATCTTATTTTCCCTCCTTTAGTTTTTTCTTCAAGTAATTAATAAGTCCTCCAGCATCCAAAATCTCCTTTACCTCATCCCTGAGAGGCGGAAATGTAAACTCTTTACCTTTAAGGTAAATTTTCCCTTCCTCCAAATCTACTTCAATCTCATCTCCCTTTTTGACTAAATCCTGAATTTGAGAGTTAGTTATAACGGGAAGTCCCCAGTTTATTGCATTTCTAAAAAATATCCTTGAAAAGGATTTTGCAATAACAGCTCCAACACCCGCAGATACAAGACATGATGCAGCCTGTTCCCTTGAACTCCCACATCCAAAGTTGTATCCAGCAACGATTACATCTCCCCTTTTAACTTCCTTTGAAAAATTTGGGTCTAAATCCTCCAAGGCATGCTTTGCCATCTCATTAAAATCTGTGACTGTGTAAGTGTATTTTCCGGGAAAGATGACATCTGTGTTTATGTCATCCCCATATTTCCAAACTTTTCCCTTTATTTTTGTCATTTTCCACCTCTTTTAAAAAAATTCTCTTGGATCAGTTATTTCACCTTTAATGGCTGATGCAACAACAGTTGCAGGACTTCCAAGATATATGAAACTGTTTTTATTTCCCATCCTTCCCTTAAAATTTCTATTTGCGGTGCTTATGCAAACTTCACCATCTCCTAAAACCCCTTCATGTGCTCCAAGGCATGGTCCGCAGTTTGGATTCATAATTATTGCACCAGAATCTAAAAAGATTTCAAATAGTCCTTCCTTCATTGCCTTTTTATAAATCTCCATTGAGGCTGGAAAGACAAGAAGCCTAACATCTTTTGAAATCCTTTTGCCCTTAAGTATCTTTGCAGCAAGTCTTAGATCTTCAATCCTTCCATTTGTACAGGTGCCAAGAAGTGCCTGATTTATTTTAGTGCCCTTTACTTCACTTACATCCTTTACATTGTCAACTGTGTGGGGCGCTGCCACCTTTGGTGTTAAATCTGAAACATCTATTTTAAAGATTTTTTCATATTCTGCATCTTCATCTGAGAAGACAACCTCATAATCTTTATTTACACATCTATTTTCTAAAAATTTAAACACCTTTTCATCTGGTTTCATATATCCTATCTTTGCGCCCATCTCAACCGCCATATTTGAAAAGACCATTCTTTCAGAAAGAGACATATTTTCTACTGTTTCCCCTGTAAATTCAACTGCCTTGTAAATTGCCCCATCTGCACCAATATCTCCAATTATTTTTAAGATTAGATCCTTTGATGTAATCCCTTCCTGAAATTTTCCACTTATTTCAAATTTAAAGGTTTCAGGCACCCTTAACCACAGTTTCCCAGTCGCCCATATTGCTGCTGCCTCACTTCTTCCAATACCTGTTGAAAAGGCACCAAAGGCGCCATAAGTTGTTGTGTGGGAATCACTTCCCAAAATAAGTGCCCCAGGATATGCAAAACCCTTTTCAGGGAGGACCTGATGGCAAATCCCTGTGTTTATCTCGTAAAAATTCTTAATCCCATTTTTCTTCACAAATTCTCTAATTGTTTTGTGATTGTTTGCGTACTTTTCATTTGCAGGGGGGGCGCAGTGGTCTAAAATTATTACAATTTTTTGAGGACACACAACCTTTTTGACCCCAATTGATTCAAATATTTTGGAAATAGCTGCGGAATTGTCGTGGCTCATTACAAAGTCAGGTTCAACTGTTACAATTTCCCCTACCCTGACTTCACTTTTCCCAGATTTTTTTGCAAGTATTTTCTCTGCAAAGGTTTTTCCCATAGTTACCTCTCAAATTTAATGTAGTGGCTCAAAGTTCATAAAATCCGCATGGTGAATAATTGCTCCCTCTGGAGACCTTTTAAAGGGATCCCCTTCCTTTGAGTGAAGTGCCACCATGTGAATTATTTCTTCAGGTAATTTAAATTCATAACAGAGTGCTGCCCCTGAAATTGGATGTCTTACAAATTTTCCAAATTTGCACTTTACAAATTT
>JALULU010000206.1 GCA_027040585.1 Acidobacteriota bacterium
AAAAATCAAATTTTCCGTCTAATTCTCTGGCAAGATATACATGACCCATCCCCCCACCACCAAGCTTCCGAATCACCTCATACTTTCCCTTTCTACCTAATAATACCTCTCCAACCTTTAGGGTATACCTTCTACCAATACGCCTTTTCTTTGAATATCTATTTTTATTTATCATATACAGATATAACCTTAATAAATAGAAAAACTATTTTAATATCTTTACTAAAATTACGGATATATTATCTTTTCCACCATTTTTATTGGCTTCCTTAATCAACTTCCTAACACATCTTCTCAATGTTTTAGCATTAACAATAATGTCAAAAATTCTATCCTCATCTACCATATTTGTCAAGCCATCTGAACATAACAACAAAAAATCTCCCCTTTTAACATTTAGTTTAAAAATATCCGGCAAAACATCTTCTTCAATACCTAAACTTTTATAGAGAAAATTCTTTCCAGGATGGTGCTTTGCCTCCTCTTCAGTTAAACTTCCCAATTTTACCATTTGATTAACAACAGTATGGTCAACAGAAATCAATCTTATCCCATCATTTTTATTTATCAAATAAAATCTACTATCCCCAATATTGGCAACAGTTACAGAATTGTTTTCTATAATAGCTGAAACAAGAGTTGCTCCCATACCAAAAAAAGCAGGATTTTGTCTTGAAAGCTCAATTATCTTCCTATTAGCCCTCTTTATTGCTCTTTTTAAAACTTTTTCCGGTGTAGAAAGTATCTTTTTCTCTTTTTTCTTAACAAAATGGTAATTATAGACCTTCTCAGGCAATTCAAAATATTTCCTTTCAAAAAGTTTATTGTAGTAATTGGAATTAACGTACATAACAAGTTCTCTTATGGCAACAAGAGAAGCAATCTCCCCTGCATTGTGTCCCCCCATTCCATCTGAAACTGCAAAAAATCCAACTTGACTTTTTTTCCCATCTATTTCCATATTAAAAACAAAAGAAGCAATACTATCTTCATTAAGTTCCCTTTCCATCCCAATATCTGTTGAAACAAAATATTCTAATTTCATAATTTCATAATTATATCAGATTAACTTTTATAAGTATAATATTGTATTTTAACTATTTTTCTTCTAAAATTAAAAATCTATTTTTAAAATTAGGGAAATTAATATGCTAAACAATCAATTGTTAAAAAACAATTTATCCTTTGTTGCGGAAAAACTTTTAAATAGAGGCTTTAAATTTGATGTAGAAAAATATAAAAATTTAGAGGAAAAAAGAAAAAAATTTTTAGAAGAGATCGAATCATTGAGATCACATAGAAATAAAGTCTCTAAAGAAATTCCTAAACTTAAAAAAGAGGGAAAAGACGTACAAGAAACCATTTCTGAAATGAAAAAAGTTGGCGAAAGAATAAAAGAACTTGAATCTGAATTTGAAGAAATTGAAAATGAATTAAAAAATTTTTTGCTAAGCATCCCAAATATTCCAGACGAATCCACTCCCATTGGTAAGGATGAAAGTGAAAATGTCGAAGTGAGAAGGTGGGGAGATCCCAAAAAATTTGACTTTATCCCTTTAGACCACGTGGAACTTGGGAAAATACATGACATTCTCGACTTTGAAAGAGCCAGTAAAATTACGGGTTCTAAATTTGCTTTATATAAAGGGGTTGGTGCACTCCTTGAAAGGGCACTGATAAATTTTATGCTTGACGTACATACCACACAACACGGGTACAAAGAGGTTTTGCCACCATTTATAGTAAATGCCAATTCACTATATGGGACAGGTAATTTGCCAAAATTTGAGGAAGATCTTTTCAGGTTAAAAGATTATCCCTATTATTTGATCCCAACGGCAGAAGTACCTGTAACCAATATTCACAGAAAAGAAATATTAGAAGAAAGTGAACTTCCCATTAAGTATGTAGCTTATACTCCTTGCTTTAGAAGTGAAGCTGGCTCATGGGGAAAAGAAACTAAAGGCCTTATAAGACAGCACCAATTTAATAAAGTTGAATTGCTTAAATTTGTTAAACCAGAAAACTCCATGGATGAACTTGAAAAACTCACAAATAACGCAGAGAAAATATTACAATTATTAAAACTTCCCTACAGAGTAATGGCTCTTTGTACTGGAGATATAGGATTTTCCTCTTCCAAAACATATGACCTTGAGGTATGGATGCCTGGCAGGAATAAATATGTAGAAATTTCCTCATGTAGCAATTTTAAAGATTTTCAGGCCCGCAGAAGTTCTATAAAATATAGACCTTCAAAAGGAGGAAAATCTAAATTTGTACATACATTAAACGGCTCCGGTTTGGCTATAGGTAGGACATGGGTCGCCATTGTTGAAAATTATCAAAACAG
>JALULU010000207.1 GCA_027040585.1 Acidobacteriota bacterium
AATGAGGATGTTGATGAATAATTTAAGTGAAGAGATTGCTGAAAATCCACGTGAATTGGTGGTGTATGGTGGTACAGGTAAAGCTGCAAGAAATTGGGAGAGTTATCATGCAATTGTAAAATCTCTTCAGGAACTTGAAAATGATGAAACATTACTTGTTCAATCTGGAAAACCTGTGGGGGTTTTTAAAACGCATGAAATGGCGCCAAGGGTTTTAATTGCAAATTCAAATTTAGTTGGTAATTGGGCTAATTGGGAAGAGTTTAGAAGACTTGAAAAACTTGGGCTTATAATGTATGGGCAAATGACTGCAGGCAGCTGGATATATATTGGTACCCAGGGAATTTTACAGGGAACATATGAAACTTTTGCTGCAGCAGCTAAAAAACATTTTGATGGTTCACTTAAGGAGAAATTTTTATTAACAGGTGGATGTGGTGGTATGGGTGGTGCACAACCTCTTGCTGCCACAATGAATGGGGCAGCATGTTTGGTGGTTGAAGTTGATCCAAAGAGGATTGAGAAGAGGATAAAAACTGGATACTGCGATAAAATCAGCTACGATTTAGATGAGGCTTTAAAGTTAGTGATGGATGCCAAGGAAAAGGGAGAACCCCTTTCCGTTGGCCTTGTTGGAAACTGTGCTGAAATTTTGCCTGAACTTGTTAAAAAAGGAATCACACCTGATGTTTTGACAGACCAAACCAGTGCCCACGATCCATTAAATGGATATATTCCTGCTGGACTTACTTTGGATGAAGCTAAAGAACTAAGGGAAAAAAATCCCGATGAATATTTAAAGAGAAGTTATGAATCCATTGGAAAACATGTTGAGGCAATGCTTGAGATGATGAGAAGGGGGGCAGTTACTTTTGACTATGGAAATAACATCAGAGCACAGGCATTAAAGGCTGGTGTAAAAGATGCCATGGCTTTTCCCGGGTTTGTACCAGCATACATCAGACCACTCTTTTGTGAAGGGAGAGGACCCTTTAGATGGGCGGCACTTAGTGGCGATCCAGAAGATATAGCTGTAACTGATGAACTTGTATTAAAACTTTTTCCGGAAAATGAGCAACTTACGAGATGGATAAAAATGGCGCGTGAAAAGGTCCATTTTCAGGGGTATCCTGCAAGGATATGTTGGCTTGGATATGGAGAAAGGGATAAATTTGCACTTGAAATGAATAAACTAATAAGGGATGGAAAAATAAGTGCTCCAATTGTAATTGGAAGAGATCATTTAGATACAGGTTCTGTGGCTTCTCCTTATAGAGAAACAGAAAGCATGAAGGATACAAGCGATGCCATTGCAGATTGGCCAATTTTAAATGCCCTTTTAAATGCAGTATCTGGTGCAAGCTGGGTGAGTTTTCACCATGGTGGAGGGGTTGGAATGGGATATTCTTTACACGCTGGACAGGTAAGTGTTGCAGATGGAACTAAAATGGCTGATGAGAGACTTCAAAGGGTGCTTACAAATGATCCCGGAATTGGCGTTGCAAGGCATGCAGATGCTGGATATGAAGAAGCAATAAATTTTGCAAAGGAAAAGGGAATAAAGATTCCAATGTTAAAATAAGTTTTTAGAGAGGAGTTATGTTATGGCGATAATAAAACCTTTTAGAGGAGTGAGACCCAAAAGAGAACTTGTGGAAAAAGTTGCATCTCCACCCTATGATGTAATTTCTTCAGATGAGGCAAGAGAATTGGTTAAAGATAATCCTTATTCTTTTTTACATGTGGTAAAACCTGAAATAGATCTTCCTGAAAATATTGATTTATATGATGAGAGTGTTTATAAAAAAGGTGCAGAAAATCTCAATAGATTAATGGAAGAAAAGATTCTTATACAGGATGAAGAGGAATATTTTTACATTTACAGACAAAAAATTGGGGATATTATTCAAACAGGTCTTGTATGTTGTGCCTCTGTGGATGACTATGATGATGACATTATAAAAAAACATGAACAGACAAGAGCAGACAAGGAAGAAGATAGAACTAAACATGTGTATACTCTGAATGCCAATACAGGTCCTGTATTTCTGACATATAGGTCTACTAAAGAGATAGATACACTTATTGAAGATGGCAAAGAAAGGGAACCAGAGTATAACTTTATATCTCCAGATGGTGTTGAGCATACTTTTTGGGTTGTAAGAAAGAAAGAATTAAAGAATGAACTAATAAAAAAATTTGGAGAAATTCCCAACCTCTATGTTGCTGATGGACATCATAGATCTGCTGCTGCTTCAAGGGTCAGGAAATTAAAAAAGATGGAAAACAGTAATCACACTGGAAATGAGGAATACAACTACTTTTTAGTGGTGATATTTCCACATAATCAACTAAATATTATGGATTATAATAGGGTAGTAAAAGATTTAAATGGGTTTTCAGTGGATGAATTTTTTAAAAAAGTAGAAGAAAAATTTACTGTTAAAGAAAGTAACTTAAAAAAACCAGACGAAAAGCACACTTTTGGAATGTATTTAGATGGCAAATGGTATCTTTTAAGAGCAAAAGAAGGAATATTTGACAAAAATGATCCTGTGAAAGTTCTCGATGTAAGTATTTTACAGGAAAATTTACTTGGACCCATTCTTGGTATTGGTGATCCGCGAAAAGATGAAAGAATAGACTTTGTAGGTGGTATTAGAGGTACAGGTGAACTTGAAAAGCTTGTAAATTCAAAAAAATACAGAGTTGCATTTTCTATGTTTCCCACATCAATTGAGGAACTTATGGATATTGCCGATGCAGGAAAATTTATGCCGCCAAAATCCACGTGGTTTGAACCAAAATTAAGAAGTGGACTTGCAATTCACCTATTAGATTAAAATAAAAAAGAGCAGCCACCCCCGAGAAGGCTGCTCCGCCCCTCCCCTTAAAAGACCTCCTATTGTTCTGACTCACCAGAATTTTCTATGCTTTTAAAAAATTTTTTTTCAAGTTCTTTTTCCATTTTTTTAGAAATAATCTCTATCAAATATCCCTTTTCTTCATTACTTAGATTTTTATCCTTACATATTCTTTTTATTTCTTTTATTTTGCCTTTTAGAAAACGTGAACTGTCTTCAAAATTATCTTTATTCATCCTTCTCACCAATATATACATGGGCAAAATTCGAAAAAGTTCAGAAAATTTTTTAAAAAAGATTATTTTTTTATATATAGAGTGGAAATATATTTTTCTAAAAGTTATAATTTTGTTGAAGATTTAATTTGAGAGTGGTGTATGTTACCTGAAAAAATTGGGAAATATAAAATCATAGACATTCTTGGCGTTGGTGCAATGGGAAAGGTTTATAAAGCATTTGATATGAAAATGGGTAGATTTGTTGCCATTAAAGTGATGGCCGAAAAATATCTATCTGATGAAGAAGTTAAAAAAAGATTTTATAAAGAAGCCATTGCCCCTGCAAAACTTTTTCATCCAAATATAGTTAGTATTTACGATCTTGACGAAGAAGATGGGAAACCATTTATTGTTATGGAATTTTTAGATGGTGTTGACTTAAAAAAGATAAAAAAAATAGGAATAAATTTCTCAATTCCTCAAATAATTAATATTTTACTTCAGATTTCAAGGGGATTGGCACACGCTCATAGTGCCGGGATTGTTCATAGGGATATAAAACCTGCAAATCTTATTCTGTTAAAAACAGGGACTGTAAAAATCGTGGATTTTGGAATAGCTAAACTTTTTGAAAGCACAGTCCTAACACATACGGGAATGGCTATTGGGACTCCTGCATATATGAGCCCTGAACAGGCTAAAGGGAAAAAAGTTGACATAAGAACTGATCAATTTTCACTTGGAATTGTGGCTTATGAGCTTATTTCAGGGAAGAATCCATTTCTGGCAAATAATTATACGGCAATTATTTACAAAATTTTAAATGAAACACCCTCAAGACTCACGTATCTTGTGCCCAATTGTCCAGAAGAACTTTCAGATATAGTTCTAAAAATGCTTGAAAAGGAAATTGGTAATAGATTTTCTAATCTTTTTGAGGTTACAAAGATTCTTGAAAAATTAATTCAAAACTATTCTGAATCTGAAATTAAACTTTCTGAACTTCAAACTTTTTTTGAGAAAACTCAAACGCCTTCTACTTTCTCAAATCAAAAAATTTTTGAAGTAAGAAAACTAATAAAAAGCTCAAACTTTGATAGTGCAAGTGAGATAATTTCAAGCATTGAAAATGAGGCAAATCCCGAATTACTTAATGAATTGAAAAAGGAACTTGAAAAATCAATTTTTGAAAAGAAATTAAATGAGTTTATAAGCGAGATAAAGGGGTTGATTGGCGATAAGAAATTTGACCTTGCCAAAAAAAGAGTTGAAGAAAAAATTTCCAGATTGGGAGAATTACCAATTTTGAGTAAGTTTCTCATAGAGATTTCAGAAGAAAGAAAGAGATACATTGAAAAAGAAAAAATTATTCCCGCTATAGAAAAGAGTAATCTACTTGAAAGTCATGGAAAGTTAAATGAAGCATTGGAGCTTTTAAAAAAGGTTTTACAACTTGATGAGTCAAATATTGAAGTACAAAAACGTATAATCAGGCTTGAAAGAAAAATTGCAAGAATTCACTCCATTAATAACAGGATAAATTACATAAATGAATTGATTTCTGAAAGGGAATATCCCACAGCATTCAGGAATGTTCAAGAACTATCTGGAGAATTTGAAGGTAAACTTTTAAGTTATGCTTTAGGAAAAATTAAAACTTTTTTACTTGAAAATTTTTTCTCTTTTGTCTCCAAATTTTTGAATGAAAACAATTATCAAAGTGCCCGTAAAGAGGTGGATTTATTTTTTTCAGAAAGTAATAAAAAGTTTTTAACAGGAGATTTTATTCCGGGGTTTAAAATTGAATTTATTAAGCTAACAGATAGATTTTTAAGGGGAATGTTTAATGAAGAAAATATATATTTTGCAAAATTTTTTGTGGATAAAGCAATTTCAATTTTTGGTGAAGATGAGGTCCTTACTGTTCTAAAAGATGATGCTATTAAGTTGATTTCGAAAATTGAGGAAAGTATTGAAAGGGGGAAGACAGAGGAAGATGAACTTTCAAATAGTGTAAATGTAATAAGGAATTTAATAAAGAAGGAGGAATTAGATTTAGCACTTAGAAAGTTGAATGAGTCAGCAAATAAATTTAAAGGGTCTAAAATTTTAGAAGATCTTGAGATAATAATAAACAAAAAGATAAAAGAAAGGGAAAATCTCCAAAAAGTAGAAAATTTAAAAAGGGATTTTGATTTAAATGTCGAATCAGGAAATTTTGATGCTGCACAACAGCTTATTTCACAATTAAGTCAACATCTAACTAATGAAGAAATTTTAATTTATGAGAGGAAACTTTCAACATATCAGGAAAAGTTTGAGAGGGAAGAAAGATATAAAAATATTTTAAAAACTGCAAGAAACCTTGAAAAAGGGGGAAAGATCTCTTCAGCCTTAAACCTGCTTGAGAAAGGATTAAAAGAGTTTTCAGAATCTGTGGAGATGAAGGAATTCTATAATCTCTTAAAAAGAGAATATGACCTTGAAGAGAGAAATAGGCAAATTGAAAAGTTTGTACATGAAATAAATCTTTATTTAAAAGAAGAAAATTTTAAAGATGCTGATAACATTTTAAAAGAACTTAAGAAGATTGCTCCAACAAATAGTAAGACAATAGAGATTGAAGGTTTTTTTCTTGAAAATAGGAAAAATTTTGTAAATAAAATAAAAGAAATAATAAAAAAATTAATAGATAGTAGAAATTTTGAAGATGCTGAGACTAAGCTAAATTACGCTATTTCTAAATGTGGAGAATCTTTTTTTTCGGATATTAAGAAATTATTAGATAATGAAAAGAGTATAAGTGGTGAAGCAGAGAAAATTGAGGCATTTCTTAAGAATAAAAAGTTTGATATTGCCTTAATGAATGCAGAAATACTTTTAAAAAAAAATCCAATTTCAAAGGGTGCTTCTAATCTTTATGATAGGGTCGTTTTTGAGAGAAATAGATACATTAAAAAAGTTTTATCAGATGTTAAGTTAGATCTTAATGGAGAGAATTTTTCTCATGCAATTTCCACACTGAAATCTGCCCTAAAATATGTGCCCAATTCACAAGAACTTAAAGAGAAATTAGAGGAAGTTGAGAGGTTAAGGTCAGAGAAAATCAAAACTGAAGGGATAACTGAGGAAGAAAAGAAATCATTAAAAATAGAATTTGATGGGGTTTTAAAGAATGTTAATGAATTAAAATCAAATAAAAATTACCTTGATGCCTTAAGGACCCTTGAAAATGCCAGAAGTAAGTATCCCGTTTTTACAGATGAAATTGAAAAGAGGATTGTTGAGATACAAAGGGAACTGGAGAGGGAGCTTGAGACAGGGAGAAGGGTTTCCAAAAAGGCGTTATCTTTAATTGTAATTTTGCTTCTTGTTGTTATTTCTGGTATAGGTTATTTAATTTTAAGGCCAAAACCTGTTGCCCCTATTGTAAAATCTCATCTTATCCTGGATTTTAAACCCTGGGCAAAGGTCAAAAAAATAGAAAATTTAAAAGATAAAAAAAATGTGATTTTAGGGGATAGAATAACTCCCTTTAACATTGAATTAAAACCTGGAAAATACAGGATAGTATATGTATATCCATCTCCCTGGGATAAAAGGCGTGAAAAAACTGTAAATTTAAAACCTGGGGAATTAAAAACATTGAGAGATTCACCAACGGATTTTGAAAAGAAGTTAAATACCACTTTAGATGGAATAATAAATCTTAAAAATAAAAAGTAGTTTTAAAGTGTAGTTATACTTTTTCTAAATCCAAATAAAACCAAAGTTTCTGCCTGACACCACTAAAATTTGTCTAAAGAAAATAAAAGTGTATAATAATTTCTAAAAATTGCTCGTAGGAGAAAATTATGAGAAAGAAGTTGTTTTCTTTAACTTTAATTTTTGTACTTTTTGTTTTTACTTTTTCTCTTTTTGCATCTAAAAGAGGTTTTCAAATCTCAGATCTTTACAGATTAAAGAGTTTTTCAAATATGAGTATATCCCCTGATGGGAACTTTCTGATGTTTACATTAAAAAGTTATAAGTTAGAAGAGGGGAAGTCCTTTTCTGAGATATATTTGCTAAATTTAAAAGATGGGAAATTAAGAGAAGTTGTTGGAAAGGATTGGAAACCATTTTCCCCATTTTTTTCACCTGATGGGAAAACTATATTCTTCCTTTCAAAGAAGGATAACTCACCACAACTTTATAGACTTGATTATGGTTTTTCCACACCCTTAAAATTAACTGACTTTTATATGGGAGTAAGTGATCCAGTAATTTCAAAAAATGGTAAATTTGTAATCTTTAATTCAGATGTATTTCCTGAATGTAAAGCTGATTCAAAGTGCAATAAAAAAATTTCTGAGGCAATGGAAAAAGGACCTGTTCAGGCGCACCTTGCAGATGATTTACTTTTTAGACACTGGACCTTTTATAAAGATGGAAAGGTTACCCACACATTTATGCTTAATTTAGAGGATAAAAAAATTAAGGACTTAACTCCTGGAAAATTTGACACCCCACCCTTTTCACTTGGCGGGGATAGGGGATATACTATCTCTCCTGATTCAAAGCTAATATGTTTTGTTTCAAATCACGACAGATGCCCTGCCTGTTCCACAAATAATGATCTTTTCTTAATGGATTTAAAAAGCGGTAAGGTAAAAAATATAACCTCAGAAAATAAGGCCTTTGATGGTGATCCTATGTTTTCACCGGATGGGAAATATATTGGTTTTAGAATGCAAAAAATTCCAGGATATGAATCTGATAGGTTCAGACTTGCAATTTATAATGTTAAAAGTGGAGAAATTGTAAATTTAACAGAGAATTTTGACCACTGGGTAAATTCCTTTAAGTGGGGGCCAAAATCAAAGTACATCTATTTTATATCCCCTGTGAAAGGAGATTATGTACTTTACAGGATAAATATTGAAAGTAAGAAAATTGAAGAGGTTTTAAGAAAAAATACCATAAGGGATTTTGTGATCTCTCCAGATGGAAGTAAAATTTATGTTCTTCATTCCTCAGTCGGTTCTCCCTATGAGATATACTCTTACGATTTGAAAAGCAAAGATTTTAAGAGACTTACTTTCTTTAATAAACCCATTGAAGATGAAGTTGACATAAGGCCAGTTGAGGTTAAGTGGTTTACAGGAAGTGATGGGGTTAAAATTCAGACCTTCATTGTAAAACCCCACAATTTCAATCCCAATAAGAAATACCCACTTATTCTAAATATTCACGGTGGACCACAGCAAATGTGGGCAGATTCCTTTAGGGGGGATTGGCAGGTATATCCTGCTAAAGGATATGTGGTTGCCTTTTGTAATCCTCACGGTTCTCCGGGCTATGGACAGGATTTTGTGGCTGAGATTTCAAAGGATTGGGGTGGTAAGGCAATTGATGATATTTTAAAGGTTACCGATCAGCTTGCAAAATTACCCTATGTGGATTCAAATAGAATGGGTGCAATGGGATGGTCCTGGGGTGGATACGCCATAATGTGGCTTGAGGGACATACCCAGAAGTTTAAGGCTCTTGCCTCGATGATGGGGGTATATGATTTAAGGAGTATGTACGGTGCAACTGAAGAGCTCTGGTTTCCAGAATGGGATTTAGGTGGAATGCCCTGGAATTCATCTTTATATGAGAAGTTTTCACCTTCATATTACGTTAAAAATTTTAAAACCCCATGTCTTGTGATAACAGGTGAGAGGGATTACAGGGTGCCATACACACAGAGTATTCAGTTTTTCACAGAACTCAGGAGAATTGGAGTTCCTGCAAGGATAATTATTTTTAAAAATGATGGACACTGGCCAAATTGGGTGAAATCTATGGTTCTATACTACGATGCACATCTTGACTGGTTTCACAAATATTTAGGTGGTGGTAAGGCTCCCTATGATGTGAAAAAACTTGTAAGAAATTTAGTTTTTAAAAAGGAGAAGTAGAGATGTCAGATATTGTTGAAAATTATAAAAACGTTTTAAAAAGAATAGAAGACGCTTCAAAACGGGTTGGAAGAGATCCAGAAGAGGTAAAACTTGTAGCAGTTGCTAAAACCTTTTCTGCTGATGTTGTTAGAAAACTTTCAGTTTTTAAGGATGTAATTATAGGAGAAAACAGGATTCAAGAGGCAATTTCAAAGAAAGA
>JALULU010000208.1 GCA_027040585.1 Acidobacteriota bacterium
TTGTGTAAAAATCAAATCGTTCATATTTTTTCCTCCTTTGAAGGTTTTTATTTTCTCTCAAAGAGGGGTTATAACATATAACCCCTCTTTCCTTCAAAGGGGTGACACAATTTATTTTACACTACCATCGGTCTCAATTTGTTACGTTCGATTAATACAATTTTTTCATCATCTATTTCATATTCTCCTTGAATTTCTGCGTTTGTAATTAATACAGTTTTATAGATACCTTCAATTTGTGCGTATCTATATAATAACTGATTAACTTCGTTCCAAGATATTTTCTTTCTCCTAAACAACCTTAATTCAAAAATATATTTCTTATCATCTTTAAAACCGATAATATCTGCTCTAAAATTCTCCAACATTACTACTTCTCTTTGTGTTTCAAAACCATTCTGAATTAGTAAAAAGTTAACATACTTTTCAAACGAAAATCCAGTCATCGCATCGACATCGCTAATCGTGATATTCTCTTGATAATTCTTTATTTCATTAGGCAAGATAATATCTGAAAACTCATCTATATTTTTTATCTCAATAATTAATACACCATCCTTAAATAGCAGATAATGATTTTCATTTCTTGTTTCTTCTATTTCATTCTCATAGTCTTCAAACTCAATAAATCCTTGATATGAAAGTAACTTCTTATCTACTCCAACAAATAAATATGTATTTTCGTTTATTTTGTAAAATGAGCCAGTAAACTTTTTGTTATTAAATTCTATATTAGGATATATGTCTCTTAATCTAATATATGTGTTATTCTTTTCATTTTGTTCATTTGATGTTATAGATTTTAATAATCTTTTTCTCATTTGAGAATAGTATTTACTTAAAACACTATGGCCTAAAAAACTAAATACTGATGAGTAATGTCCCGCTCTTAATATTTTATTTTCCATTTCTCTATCCATATCATCTGAATTTATTGGCGGATCTAAAAATTTATTTGTTGAAATTGTGTTTTCATTAATTACTGTCAATGAAGCAACTTTAATATCACCTGTTTCTTGCACTTTCTGAATTAACGCATTGGGTTTTTGACTATTTGATGTAGTTTGTCTTGATGCACCTTTACTTTCAACGACAAGGGTTTGATTATTTTTGGTTTGGCATTTCCAATCAGGACGTTTTTGGTTACCATAAATTCTTTGTATTGTTGAGAATTTAATATTAAACAACTTTTCTGCTATTACAACTGAAAAACCGACGCCAAAATCTTCTGAAATTGTTGTAAGAACTTCTACTCCACCATTTTGTCTAATAGCATCTATCTTTACACGAAACTCTCTTGTGTTTGAATATATTTTTTCAATTAAGTCTGATTTGTCCAAAAATTTCATCCTGTTCGAGGGTGCAAATCTCCTTGTTTGAATAGTGCCGATTGCATAAATCAATTTGTAAAGGTTAATAGAAATTATTCTTTGAGTGCTTTCTTTATCTTCACAATCAAGGTTAGGTAATAATTGAGGGTCAATTGTTACTGAAATGTTTAAATTTCTAAATCGTGTAATAATTTCTCTAATTAACATAACTTTTATTTTACTAAATTACATACAACGTTGGGCGGGTATCTTAAGTCCGAGCCTACAGGCGAGGATCTGGGCGAAGGCGATAGCCGAAGCCATATACCAGCTTGTTAGGCGAAGTATATAATTTTTTTGTACAAATATCTAACATGAGTTCACCCTAGATCTGCTTTCTATGTCTTTCCCACATGATAGGCAGAACCAATGTATATATCCACTAGAATCCAAGTACTTAATATGTAATTTATTGCCCTGTTCTGAAGGACACTCTAATGTAGTATATAAACAAATTTTTTTTACTCTTGATAGACTTTCTACATCTTTTCCACACATTGTGCACAGACTATGTAAGTAACCGGATGTATCAATATAGATATCATGTGCAGTTTGTTTCTTACAGTTGGGGCAATAGCAATATTTAATCTCACTCATTTCGATTACCCCCTATTTTCATGTAATATATTTCGCCTAACGTTTATATAAACTTATTGCATATATTCCGCCAATCTGGGGGTATAAACACGATAGGTTATATTTTTCTTTTAAAATTATCATTCTCCCTCCCAAAAAATCATTTATCGTACCTTTCTTTTATTTTGACGCTTTTCTCTTTGTCATTTCATTCTTCTCTTTTATTTTATACACCTCAAATCCGTTTGTTGTCAAACCTTTTATTATTTCTTGTCCGATTATATTTCCACATAGAAAAGTAAATAAAAGACGGATTTCTAAATTTCTGGTAGAAACTCGTTTGTATAAGGAAATAAAGCTATCGTTACTTAAAATTTCCTCTCCTTCCTT
>JALULU010000209.1 GCA_027040585.1 Acidobacteriota bacterium
TTGGCTATCCTGTAATTTTAAAAATTGTTTCAAACATTTTTTGTGATTACGTAGTTGGTGGAAGGATGATTTCCATCACCTGCGGGATTATAGGACTTATTTCAACCTATCTCATTGGAAGGGAACTTTTTGGGAATTTTTTTGGAATAATTTCCCTTTTACTTGTTGGATTTAATCCCATTTACTTAAAATTCTCCACAATATCAAGCACAGATATACCTTCAGCATCCTTTCTCCTTCTTGGATGTTACTTTTTTGTTAAATTTTTAAGAAATGAAGATGGCAAATTCATATTTTTAAGTGGTCTTTCCCTCGGTTTTTCCTATATGATGAGGTATACCGCGCTTACCGTGGTTCCCATTTTTCTGATTTTTTTAATCTTTTCAAAAGGTAAAGAAAAATTTTTAAATCCAATTAAATTTTTAAGTAGTTTTATTTTGATATCTTCACCACAACTAATTCTTTCAACAATTTATAAGGGAAACCCTTTCTACAATTTACAGGCACAAAATGTCTATTTTGGGATCTTTGGGAATCAAAACTGGGGACTTCACATGGCTGATGCAAAGAAGATAAAGGGAATATTTGAGATAGTTGAAAAATATCCATACCCCTTTTTAAAGAATTGGTCTAAAAATATAGTAGAAGGCTTTAAAATAGAATTTCTAAAGTTTCTTCCCCTTTTACTTTCAATACTGGGGGGGGGGATACTATATTTTAAAAGGGTAAAAAAAGAAACCATATTTTTATTTCTTATTTTTCTCTCCTTTACCCTTTCAATTTGCATGGCGTTTCCAAATGGAAGACTTTTAATTCCACCAATTATGGTGCTTTCAGTTTTTTCAGGATATTTTTTCGGGCAGATTTTGCCATCAAAAGTATACTTAAAAGAGATCTTAACATTTATTGCCATCTCAACAATTTTCTACTTTTACACGTATCCCTTTATATCTCATCCCATGACGCAATTTGATAAGATAAGGATTGAAATATCTAAAACATTACATAAAAGTGGGATTAAAAGCTCAAAGGATGTGCTTTCATTTTCATTTGAATACTACGATTTAGAAAGTAATACAAAGGACAGATTTCAGATACCATGGTATTACAATGGATTTAAAGGATATTCATCTTTAAAGGAGATAGCCAATTACATGGGGAAAAGCAAGATGCAGTTTTTTGTTTTTGACAAAAACGCCCCAAAAAATGTAAAGGGGGTAAAAAATTTCTGGCCCTTTAAAAAATCTGAACTTAAAAAATACTTCACACACATTAAAACCATCAAAAATTTTGCAGAAATTTATGAACTCAAAAATGTAGAATCCGTAAAAGTAATTAGTGCCAGGCGGCAGAAATAAATGAGAAATGAAATAATTGGAATTGGTAATAGGTTAATTGAAAATCGGTAATTGATGCCAGACAAGAAAAGTGCAATGCACGGTTTTGTCGTATTGGGAATAAACTTCAATTGAAATTGGTATTAAGAAGGTAATTAAAATTTGGATAAGCAGATAAGTACTTTTTAAATACCTAAAAAATTTTCCTTCCTCTTCATCTCAAGGGGATCGTCTTTAAATCCCATAAATTTTGAAGCGGTAATTACCTTACTGCTATTTAATTCACTTAAAAAATTGTGGTAATCTCTACTTCTTACAAGGTGGTGGTCTAAAATCAAAGTATTACAGAAGTTTAGCGACTTTAAAATAATTTCCTTTGAAAAATTTTTCAAATCTTCACCTAAATTGCTCAAATAAATGGGAGGACCCGAGGATAAAACTATATCTGGCATAAATTTTTTTAAAATATCAAGTACCCTTTCATCTAAGAATTGGCTGTCACTTAAATATAAAAATTTAACATCACCAAAATTAAATCCCATAACCCCTATACTTCCCCTATTTTTCTCACCACCATGGTAGAGTGTTTCAAAAAGAGACAAAATTTCACACCTTTCCTCTTCCAAAATTGAAAAATCTATCTTTCTCTTTTTAAATTCCTTTATAAGCTTTTTTCCCCTTTCCTTCTGGTTGTAGTTCATAAAGTCATAGGGGCTTTTTAAAAAAATTTTCTTTTCTGTATACACTTTTTCAGCAAATTTAAAACCTGATACAACGTAATCCTTTAAGTAAAATGGAACAAAATGGTCGTGATGAAAGTGTGAGATAAAAATAAAGGAAACATCTTCTACCTCACGAAAGAGTTCTTCTCTTAAACTTTTAAACCTATCAAGTTCCTTTACATGAGGTGGAAGACCAAATCTCTTTGGAGAAAGGGCAATACCGGGATCTATCACAATTTTATAATCACCAGTAGAAATAACTGTAAAAAGGGAT
>JALULU010000210.1 GCA_027040585.1 Acidobacteriota bacterium
GATTTTTCCTCATTTACTGCAATAATTAATCCCCCAGATGTTTGTGCGTCGTAGAGACAGTTTAATCTTCCTTCATCAATTCCCTTTTCAACGTCTACATATCCCTTTAAAAATTCTATATTAGAAAAACTTCCCCCAGGCATTTTCCACTCTCTACAAAGTGGGATAGCGTCATCTAACATAGGAACTTCATTGCTTAAAATAACCCCTTTTAATTTGCTTGCTTTTGTCATTTCTGAAAGGTGGCCTAAAAAGCCAAATCCAGTTACATCAGTACATGCTGAAACACCAAACTTTTTAACTATTTTTGAAGCCTCTTTGTTTAGTTGGGACATTACCTCAATTATTTCCCTGATATCTTCTTCGCTTTTTGTTTCTTTTTTAAGTGCAGTTGTAAGCACTCCACTTCCAAGGGGCTTTGTTAAAATGAGAACATCACCTTCCTTGGCTGTGCTGTTTGAAATCATTTCATCTTTTTTAACAATCCCTGTTACAGATAACCCATATTTAGGTTCTTCGTCATCTACAGTATGCCCTCCTGCGATTATAATTCCCGCCTCATGTGCCTTTTCCATTCCACCTTTTAGTATCTCATTTAAAATGTCCATTCCAAGTTTTTTAGGAAAACATACAACATTTAAAGCCGTTAGAGGTTCACCGCCCATTGCATAGATATCTGAAAGGGAATTGGCTGCAGATATCTGGCCAAAAAGATATGGGTCATTTACCACTGGTGTAAAAAAATCAAGAGTCTGAAGAAGATATGTATCTTCACTTAATTTGTATACAGAAGCATCGTCAGCAGTACCAAATCCTACCAACACATTTTCATCTCTATATTTATCAAGTCCTTTAAGCGCTTTGCCCAGTTCCACCGGGCTCATTTTGGATGCTCACCCAGCGCACTTAACATATTTAGTAAGTTTTATCTTTTTTGAAGTCATCTTATCTACCTCTAAAAAACCTTAATTATAGTTAAGTTAAGTTCTAATTCAAGTATTTTCACACATAATTTATAATGAACTTTAATCTTTTGGTTGAATCATAAAAATTATGAAGGAGGAAAAATGGTTGCTTATAAAAATTGTCCTGCATTTAAGAACAATTTAAAGAAATGTAATTGTACCTATGAACCATGTGACAAGAAGGGAAATTGTTGCCTTTGTATTGAATATCACAGGAAACTTGGTGAACTCCCCGCATGTTATTTTCCTGATTTTATAGAAAGGACTTACGATAGAAGCATTGAAAGGTTTATTAAATATAAAATTGATGGGATATGATAACCATAAAATGTGCAAAATGTGGAGATAAACTTTTAAGATATAAGAAAATAGGTAAAGGTAAAATTTTAAGATGTTATTTTGATAGAATTTTTGAAGACAAAACAGTAAAAAAAGATGGAAAAGTATATTGCAAATGTGGTAATTTTATAGGTGTGTATGAGAAAAATTACATCAAAATGAGGCAAAAGAATTTTACTTTTAGTGGAAAATTTGATTAGGAGGTTTATATGAAAAAAAGAATTGTTTTGGTTGTTTCTCTTTTAGTGATTTTGGCTTCTTTTGCGATTTCGGCAGAGGTAGGTGGGGTTATTTTGCCAGAGTTTATGAGGGCTGGAAAGACATTACTCTTTTTAAATGGCACAGGGGTCAGAAAAAAATTCTTTTTTAAAATTTATGCCATGGGACTTTATGTGAAAAAGAAGACTTCAAATGCACAGGAGATATTAAATGCAGATGAACCCATGGCAGTTAAAATGAGATTTATCTACAATGGAATTTCTCCTAAAAAGATGAAACATGCGTGGCTTGAAGGATTTGAGAAATCCACCCATGGAAATATTGCTCCAATAAAAAACAAGATTGATCAATTTAACTCCCTCTTTAATGTGAAGGTGAGAAAAGATTTCATTTATGATTTAATTTATATTCCAGGTAAAGGCACTGAGGTTTATTTAAATAGAAAGTTACTTGGCGTGATAAAGGGACTTGATTTTAAAAAAGCGCTTTTTGGAATATGGCTTGGGGATAAACCCATAAATAAAGGTCTAAGGAAAAGGTTACTTGGACTTCGCTAATTCTTCGATTTTTTGAAGGATTGCTTTAGATCTTTTTTCAAAGGTATAGTTATTAACATCTTTTAGGGCTTTAGTGGAAAGTTTTTCTGCTAAAGCCCTATTTTCCTTTAAGATGTTTATTTTTTTGATTAAATCATCTATATTTTCCGCTTCAACAATTAACCCATTTTCTCCATCTTTTATTATTTCACATATTGATTTTGAATTTACTGCAATAATTGGGGTACCTGATGCCATATATTCAAATAGTTTTGAGGGAGAACACACGTCAAATGTTGGGATGTCCTTTGTGTAAAAAAGGACAAGGACATCCGATGCCATTTGGTATTTGTGAACCTGTGATGGGGGGGAATACCCTTTAAATAAAACATTTTCAATGTTTTTATACTTTTCTCTTAAAGTTTTGACAGGTTCCACCCTTCCCCCAACAAAGACAAATAGAACATCCCTGATTTTTTTTGCTGTTTCTACTAAAAGTATGATTTCTTTTTGCTTCACATTTACTTTTCCAGTATAAGTAACTATGAATTTTTCTTCAGGCAAATTTAGTGCTTTTCTCAAATCTTTTTTCTCTTTCTTTGAAATAATCTTTTGATTTTTTTGAAGAAAATCCTCAGTTATGCCCATTCCAAAAACAATAATTTTTTCATCTGGAATATTAGCAAATTTGATTGTTTTTTCTTTTAAACTGTTGGTTATTGAAACAATTAAATCTACTTCTTTTAAAATTTTTTTTAAAATGGGGTTTTCAGATCCAAGATCATATAAATCGTGAATAAGATAGATTTTTTCTTTAAAAATTTTTTTCAAAAATAAATAGGGGAGACACTCTATTACCCCCCTGAGATAAAAAATTGTTTTTTCCTTTTTGAAAATAAATTTAATGAATAAAATTAAAGCAAAAAATGAATGGAAAATTAATTTGACAATCCTTTTAAGTAATGGTGGTGTATTGTCCCATAAGGGAGTGGGAAGTAGGATTATTTTAAATGTGTTTTTTTTTATGCCATAGTAATTCCATATTTCTTTTAATTTTACATTTTCTTTTAAGAAATTGTGAGGCATTACTATGGTTACATTAAGTCCCATTTTTGAAAAAACTTTTGCCATTCTCACTATGGCAATACAATCACTTCTTCCTCTTAAGAGAGACCTGTGGGAAATCATAAATAGTTCTTTAAATTCCATAGAGTGAATTATAAAAAAAATAAATTGCAAATGGTAAAAATTATTTTATAATTATTAGTTTTTTTTGAGAGTTCAGGGAAATGGGAGTAGACCTACATATTCATACAACTTATTCAGATGGAAGTTTTACGCCAAAAGAAGTGGTGATGTATGCAAGGTATAAAAATATTTCTACAATAGCTATAACAGACCACGATACTGTCGTTGGTAATGAAGAAGCTGTTTTAATAGGTAAAAAAATTGGAGTTGAAGTGATTCCAGGTGTTGAAATTTCTGTTTGTTGTGGTGAGAAGGAGATACATCTTTTAGGATATTTTGTAAATTTTAAATCGAAAAAGTTAATGGATAAATTAGAAATATTGAGGAATTCAAAAAAGAAAAGAAACCCCTTAATTGTAAAAAAATTAAAGAAACTTGGTGTACATATTGATTTAAATATGCTGAAAAAGAAATTGATGACTGAAAATATTTGTAGACCTCATATAGCCAGAGAAATGGTGAGGTTGGGTTATGTTAAGGACATAAAGGAAGCATTTGAACGATATTTAAAAGTTGGGAGACCTGCTTATGTTCCAAAAGAGAGGATAGAGATTGAAGAAGCGATAAATATTGTTAAAGAATGTGGTGGAATTTCTGTCATAGCTCATCCAACAACTATGAAATTAAGTGGATTTGAAGAATATTTAAAATTTTTTAAATATTTAAAGGGAATTGGACTGGATGGGATTGAGGTATTTTACAATGGATATGAAAATCAGATGATGTTAAGTATTGCGAATAAACTTAATATGATTAAAACTGCTGGCAGCGATTTTCACGGCTTAAATATTGAGGGAAACTCAGATATGATAAACTATTCTTCAGAAATTTTATCTGAACTTAAGAAAAGGCACCACAAAACAATTCTAAGCTAAAATACTATATCCACCGTCAATTATAATTCTTTGTCCCTGAATCATTTTAGCTGATTCACTACATAAAAATGCAACCACTTCTGCAACATCTTCAGGAGTTGTTAATCTTCCCGCAGGTGTTTTTTTCTTTGCTTCATCTATTATAATGTCTCTGTTTGGGAAGTGTTTTAATGCATCTGTTTCAACGACACCAGCAGATACGATATTTACATTAATTCCCACAGGTGCAAGTTCTATGGAAAGATGTCTAACAAGTGATTCAAGAGCCGCTTTCGATGCTCCCACTGCTGCATAGTTTGGTATTGCTCTTATTGCACCAAGACTTGATACTGCAACTATTGCTCCTCTACCTTCTTTTTTCATATATGGGTAAGATTTTTTTAATAAATATAAAAGAGCCCCTGCATTTATTGTCATTGTCCAATCCCAGTGTCTTCTCTTAAGTCTTAAGGCGGGTCTTAAAACACCAGATGCAGCATTACTTATCAAAATATTTGTGCCACCAAATTCCTTTTCTATTTCACTAAACAAATAGTCAACATCTTTCTCTTCAGCTACATTTGCCTTTATTGCTAACGCTTTTACACCCTTATCTTCAATCATAGCTGCAGTTTCCTCTGCAAATTTTGTATTTCTCAAATAGTTTATTGCGACATTTGCTCCAAGGGATGCAAGTTTTAATGCAATAGCCCTTCCTATACCCCTTGAACCTCCTGTAACAAGAGCGTTTTTGCCTACTAATTTCATTGCTTCCTCCAAATTTTGTTTTCTAAGGTAAAGTTTCTTTTACTTTTAAATACTCATTAATAATCCTGTCAAATATTTCAGAAACAGACGGAATATCATTGATCATACCTGCCACCTGACCAATTTCAAGTTCACCTTCTTCAATATCTCCTTCAAAGATCCCCTTCATTGCCCTTTTATTGCCTAAAAATTTTTTTAATTCCTCAGGCGATGCACATTTTTCTTCAAGTTCCATTGCCTTAATGGCAAATTCATTCTTTATGAGTCTTGTTGGGATGACATCTTTTAATATCAAAACGGTTTCCGTATCCGTTGCCTTTACAACTCTTTTTTTAAATTCTTCGCTGGCAGAGGACTCCTTAGTAACAGCAAATCTGCTACCTATCTGTACCCCTTCTGCTCCAAGCGAAAGCGCAGCAGCAATTTGTCTGCCATTTGCAATTCCACCTGCTGCAATTACAGGAATTTTTACATTGTCTACAACCATTGGTACCAGAACCATTGTAGTAAGTTCATCTCTTCCATTGTGTCCCCCTGCCTCAAACCCCTCTGCCACAACGGCATCAACCCCTGCTTCCTCTGACTTTTTTGCAAATTTGACATTTGAGATTACGTGTACCACTTTACATCCTTTTTCCTTGAGATTAGGGGTATATTTTTTAGGATTTCCAGCAGAGGTGAAAAAAATTTTAACACCTTCTTCCAGCGCTATTTTAATGAGTTCTTCACTGTATTTATATATAAGAGGGATGTTTACTCCAAAGGGTTTATCTGTTATTTTCTTTGTTTTTCTAATATGTTCTCTAAAAATTTCTGGTCTCATCGAGCCACCGCCAATTAGTCCAAGGCCACCATTATTTGAAACAGCGGAAACCAGTTCATGTCCGCTACACCAAATCATACCCCCCTGTATAATTGGATATTCAATGTTAAAAAGCTCAGTTATTTTTGTTCTAATTTTCATAACGTGTCCATTTTTGAGTTTAAAAGAAATTATATTTTTTTTAGTGAAAACACACAAGTGTTAAAAATAATTGCACATGTAAAATTATTTTGCACATATTAACTTAACAGTTTTTATAAAAAATGTTGATTTTCACAAGTTTAGATTAAATTGTTTAAAAAACGGAAGTTGGCATTTGTGTTGCTTATTTATAGTTTGAAAGATTTTTTGAGAGGTGTTTAAAAATGGTAACTGGAGAAATCTTAGAAATTTCTAAAATTAAAAATATAAATGAAAATAGAAAAAAATTAATTGGACTATATGAATTAAAAAGAGATAAATTTTTTAGAATTGCTTTGAAATATGTGAAGGATAGAGAAATTGCAATGGAATGTGTACAGGAGAGTTTTAAAAATAGTTTTAAAAGTATTTCTAAGTTTAAGAATAGATCAGCTCTTGAAACATGGGTTGTTAGAATTCTTATAAACGTTTGTCTTCAAAGAATAAAAAGGGAAAGATTAAATAAAGAGGAAATGAATTTGGAAGATGTTAAAGTTATTTCAAAGGTGGAAGACCCATTTACTTATACGTATAAATGTGAACTTAAAGAAATCATTTTAAAAGCTTTAAAAAAATTAAAAGAAATCCACAGAACTGTTCTAATTGAACATGACTTAAAAGGAGTGCCTCTTTTAGAAATAGCGAAAAAATATAATATTTCTATTGGTACAGTTAAAAGCAGGTTGTTTTATGGTAGAAAGGAGTTAAAAAGGGAACTTATTACTTTAAATTTCGAGTTTAATTTTTAGTGTATGATTTTAAGAGTATTAGCAAGTTTTTTAATTTATTGTTCTTATTTTTCTGATTAAATTCAAAGAAAGTATTAATTAGAATGTAGATTTTATCCACCTTTTTTCCATCGATTTTTCCATCTTTAAAATTTTTATAAATTTTGTCCACAGAATTTATCATTTTCAATTTAATATTTTTATCTTTTACAAAATAGTGTATTTCTTTATCAACAACTATTTTCATTATATATCTACTATTAAGTTTAAAGAAAAGAATTGTTATTAGAATAAAAAAAAGAAAAAAAAAGTTTAATAAATTAAAAGTTTTCTTTTTCACTTGTTTACATTAATCCCTGTGATAATATAATAATTTAATTACCAATTTTATAATAAAAATGGACAGAAAAAATAGAGATTTTAAAGAAAATTTTTCCCTAAGTGATGATAAAAAAAACAAAATAGATGAAAAAATAAAAGAGGCAAAGAGAAGAAAAAGAAGTAGTTTTGACCTTATTCCTCCTAAAGAAAAAATTCTGAATGAAGATGGATCTTTAAAGGATATAAACCCTAAAAATGTGGTTTTAGCAAAAAAAGTAAAGGAAAAAATAATTGAAAAGAAATTGAAAAATGAGAAAAATAATTATGATGAGGATATAAGAAAAAAAATTGAAAAAACTCACCATGAACTTTTCCCTGATGTTGATATAAATATTGAAAAAGAATTGAGTACCACCCCTTCTTCTTCACCAATTGGGGATATAGAAATTCCTGAAAAAGATGATGTATCTTCCATACCTCCTTTAAAAAAGGGAAAATTGAAAATTAAAAGCAACAGTTATATAAAACAAAAAGGTATTACTGATAGACTTTCCAGCGTTGATACAAAAAAAGTTAAAAAAATTGTAGATAGTGTGGATAGGGGAATAGAGAGTAAAATAATATTTATAAGTAGATTTCTCTCCGGGCTTTTTGATTTTTTTGTTATGGGTATTATTTCATTTTTATTTTACTATTTAGCTTCACTTATTACTGGAGCTGATATCGTCAACAAAAATTTTGTTTTTTATTTTTCTTTACTTTTTTTAACTAATTTTATTTTCTATTCTACAGTTTTCCTTTTTACCGTTAAAAGAACTCCAGGTATGATGGTTGGGGGAGTAAGGTTGGTAAGCCAAAAAAAACTGACCATTTTACATATCCTTTTTAGGGAGATAATCTTTTTATTTTCCATTGTATTTTTTGGCATTGGACTGTTATGGGGGGTATTTAGTAAAAATAATCAGTGTTGGCATGACATTATAATTGATGCATATGTGATAAGAGACAAATGATTTTAGAAGATTTTCACCTTTTTCACATTGCTAAAAATCTTGAAAACAAATTAAAAGACGTCCCTTTTACTTCAATAAAATTCTATAAAAACAATTTGCTTTTTGAAGGAAATGGATTTGTGTTATTTTTTTTAAGTATAGATGATTTTTCAGTAATTTTAAAATTAAATAGGGTAGAGTTTACAAAAATTTTAAAGATAAAAAATATGAATTTTTCTGAATTGGATGAGATAAGTCCACCTTTTAAAGTAGTTGAAATAGGGAAAACCGAAGATGAAAGGGTTATTTATTTTAAGATTTTTGAAAAGGATTTAAAGGAGAGGAATATATTTTTCCATTTTATTCCCCATAACACTTTCTTTAAAATTGACAGTGAAATTTTTAAAAGTAAGAGGAGAAAGTTATTAGATAGTGCCAGAATTGATTTTACTCTACCGAAAGATACATTGAAAAAGGAGATACTAAAAAATGTGAAGTTTACCTCTCCCATTATTTTAAAGGAATTTTTAAAGGGTGATAATATTTCTAAAGAAAAATTGAATTTTCTAATTGATAAATTTTATTCTTCAAAAATTTTTTACTTGAGTGCACCATATGAAATTAGAGGAGATACTTTTAAAGCATTACCTAAAAATATTGAAATAACCCCTTTAAAGCCGTTAGATGATATTTTCTTTGTGGAAAGTGATGATATTTTATATCTTTTAAAAATTTATGCTATTTATTACATTAAATATAAACATTTTTATCAACTTAAACAAAAAGTATTAAAGAGTTTAAAAAAGAGACTAAATGATATTGAGAAAAAAATTTTTTCCTTAAATTCCCAGATTAAATCTGCTAAAGATTACGAAAAATATAAACAGTGGGGAGACATAATTTCTGCTAACTTATATTTATTTAATGGGAAAAAAAGGAGTTCAAAGATCAATTTGACAGATTTTAGTGGTAAAGAAATTGAAATACCGTTAGATTCCCAAAAAACAATTCTTGAGAATAAGGACTTTTTCTATAAAAAGTATTCAAAACTTAAAAGGGCAATGGAAAAAAATCCTGAAAGGGTTAAACGTTTAGAGAAGGATAGATTGGCTTTTACAAAATTAATATCTGAAGTTGAAGATACATACGAGCTAAACAAAATAGAGCAAATTTCTCATAAGTTTGGTATCTCAACTAAAGA
>JALULU010000211.1 GCA_027040585.1 Acidobacteriota bacterium
TGTATCATCCTGAAGGTATCTTAAGGTGTATCCATTTTCATCCTCAACATTTGAGACGTAAAGATTTCCATTTATTTTAAATTTCAAAAAGTTTGTGTCATCAAGTATTTTTACCTTTACAATGTCAATTGCTGAGATGCTATTTTTTGTGGTATCTATTTTTATAAAGAGTTTTTCCTCTTCTATGTGATAATCTGGCTGTGAAAAAATTTGAGCAATTGTTAAAAATATAAAAAGTAGAAATAGTATCTTTCTCATCCCTTTTCCTCCAGTAGTTTACAAAAAATTTTTCCAACCTCTAAAAATGTGTCCATATCTCCAAACATATCTGAGATTTTATTTAATTTTTCCCTTATCTCATAGTAGATTTTTTCATTTTCATAAATTTTTAAAAAGGTCTTAGAGATGTTTTTGGGGTTACACTCCTTTTGCACCAACTCTGGAACAATTTCCTCTTTTCCAATTAAATTTACCATCCCTATGTTTTTAATTTTTAGAAGGGTTCTCCCAATTAAATAGGTGAGTTTTGATGTTTTATAGACGACAAAGAAAGGTATTTTTGAAAAGGTTGCCTCAAGAGTGGAGGTGCCAGATTTTACAATTGCCATGTGGGAGCTTTTTAAGATTTCAAAGGAGGGTAGATTTGAGGTAAAGATTTCTAAGTTTTTGTATTTTAAAAGCTTTTTTTCAATTAACTTTTTTACAGATTGATTTGCAATTGGGATTACGAAAAAAAGTGATGGGTGTTTTTCTTTAATGAGCTTAATTCCCTCAAGGATTTCATCAAAAATGTGTTCAATTTCCTTTTTTCTGCTTCCTGGAAGTAATGCAATTGGGATTTTTTCGCTTTTTTGATTAAAAATTTCGTTTAAGTTGACTTTCTTTGCCCCTTCTACTTTCTTTTTTAATGGATGCCCCACAAAGATAGATTTTACCCCCTCTTTTTTAAAGATCTCAGTTTCATTTGGAAAGATTGAAAGCATAAGCTTCACATATTTTTTTATCCTTTTTACCCTGTTATACCTCCATATCCAGATTGTGGGGCTTATGAAGTAGATTATTTTTACACCCAATTTTTTAAGTCTGGGTGCAAGAAAGAGATTAAAATCTGGGAAGTCAACCAAAATTGCGTATTTAATTTTTTCATTTTTTACAGTTTCTTTTATTTTCCTTAAAAGTTTTAGATAATTTCCCAAAAGTTTAAAAGCCTCAACTGGACCAATTGCTGAAAGATTCTCCACATTTTCAAGGAGTTTAACCCCCTCTTTTTCCATAAATTCTCCGCCAGATCCAATGAATTCAAAGTATGGACATATATTTCTAATTGACTTTACAATTTCACTCCCATATTTTTCCCCTGAGTGTTCCCCTGTGATGATGAGAATTTTTTCCATAAATAATATTATAAATTAAACTCTGGTATTTTTTTAGAGATTTAGCCATTTTCTTTCTGTTGATAATAAAGTTATAAAGTTTTATGTCTGACATCATCTTTTAAAATGTCGTGGTCTAAAATGTCGTAGTCTGTCCCCCAATCATTGAAATTAGAATTTGTGCCTGGCACCATTTTAATTTTTTAATGGAAAAAATTTTTTAGAATGTTATAATTACAGTTTTTGAAATGGTTTTCTACTTAAATTGGAGGCTCAATGTCTTTTTTAAATAATAAGAGAGTTTTTGTTTTCATACTCTTGTTTTCATTTTTTACGTCCCTTATTTTTTCCGTGAAAATAGAAAAAATAATCATAAAAGGTAATAAAAGAATTCCTAAGAGCACAATTCTTTATTATATTTCTGTAAGAGAAGGGGATGAATATGATCAAAAGGTGATTGAAAATGATTTTAAATCACTTTATGATACTGGCTTGTTTAGCGATATAAAAATAGATGTAGAAGATGGAAAAGCAGGGAAAATACTTTATTTTATTTTGAAAGAGCGACCAATAATAAGGTCGATTAGCTATGTTGGATTGAGGTCGGTAAAAAAATCTGATATTTTAGATGAATTTAGCAAAAAAAAGCTTGGACTTACTGTTGATTCTCCATACGATCCCACTAAAATAAAGAAGGCTGAAAATATTATAAAAACCTTGCTTGTTCTAAATGGTAGACCTCTTTGTAAAATAAACACAGTTGTTGAAAAAATTCCCCCTGATTCTGTGAAAATTATTTTTAACATTACTGAAGGAGAAAAAGTAAGAATTGGAAAGATCCATTTTGTTGGAAATAAAGTGTTTTCCGAGAGAAAACTAAAAAGAACTTTGAAGTTGACTAAAGAAAGGGGGATTATAAGTATATTTAAGGGAACAGATAAATATCAACATGATAGGTTGATGTATGATCTTGAACAAAATGTAAAATCCCTTTACCAGGAGCACGGATATTTAGATATGAAATATGGTGAGCCAATTGTGAAGATAAAAGAGGGGCCAAGGGGTTTCATCCCATTTTTTAGAAAGACAAAAAAACAGTTTTATATAACAATTCCAATTGATGAGGGGCCACAATACCGAATAGATTCCATTTCCTTTGAAGGGAATACACTTTTTAAAAGTGATTATTTTAAAAAGGTAATAGGGCTTAAAAAGGGAGATATAGCAAATTTTAAAAGAGTTAAAGATGGAATTGACGATATTAAGAAAATATATGAGATGTATGGATATATTGATGTATCAATCACACCACATACAATTTTTAATAGAAAGAATCGTACTGTTAAAATAAAATTTATAGTAAATCAGGGTAAACAATACAGAGTAAATAAAATTGAATTTTTTGGGAATACGAAAACTCATGACAAGGTTTTAAGGAGAGAATTTAAGTTGGTAGAACAGGATGTTTTCTCAAAACCACTTTTAGATTTAAGTATTCAGAGAATAAATCAGCTTGGACTGTTTGAGAAAATAACAGATAAAGACTATGAAATAAGAAAAAATCCAGATGAAGCTACGGTTGATATTGATGTACACGTAAAAGAGAAAGGACAGCAGTCCATTGGATTTACAGGAGGTATTAGTGGATATCAGGGAAGTTTTGTGGGATTAAATTATACAACAAATAACTTTCTTGGATATGGTGATAGCATGAGTGTTGATGCTACTTTTGGTAGTAGAATGGTAGATTTTACATATTCATTTACAGATCCATATTTCTTGGATACAAATACTATGTTCGGATTTTCTGTATTTAATAGAAGGTATGACTTTAATGTAAATGACTACACATACTTTTATTCTGAAAATGCTGAACAGCTTTACAGACAAAAATCTACAGGATTTTCAATTACAATTGGAAGATATTTAAAGGGATTCTGGAAATACACAATAACTTATAGATTCCAAAATTTTTCTTTTCCTTTAGATAGTATGAATCCAGATTATAAGTATTTAGTTGAATCCCAGATTTACTGGATGAATCCTGGACTACCAATAGATCAAGCTCTTTCCGGGTTAAAAAGATCTGAGATAATTCCTTCTATAAGTTATAATTCCACAGATGATTTTTTCTTTCCAACAAGGGGGACTGATTTCTCTGCTGGAGTAGACCTTGCAGGAGGATTTTTGCAAGGAGATTTTAATTTATATTCCCCTTTTATTGAATATAAACATTATATTAAAGATAGATGGCTTTCAGGTGGTAGAAATGTACTTGCCTTTAGATTTAGAACAAGATTTATCTCTACTTTTGGAGATACTAAAGCCATACCATTTTTTGACAGGCTTTTCTTAGGTGGTGAATATGATATGAGGGGGTTTGATATAAGGGGAATAAGTCCCTATGCCATAATTTCTTCTGTTATAAAGGATAGTCGGGGAAATATTATCTATGACCCTGATACGGGACTTCCTGAGAGAAAAAATGTAATTCAGCCTATAGGTGGAGATTGGTCTACTTTGTTTTCATTTGAGTACAGAGTGCCTCTCGTTGGGCCAGTTACTCTTGTACCCTTTTTAGATGCAGGAATGACAACAGTTGTTCAGCATGATAAACTTGGTTTTTCTCCAGATACGAGAATATTTTTGATTGAAGATACAAACAGGAAGATAAGGTCCTCAACTGGGATTGAATTTCAATTTATGATGCCAATGATTAATGCTCCATTCAGGTTGATTTTTGCATATAACTTTAAGAGGCTCAGGAAGGAATTTGTAATCAGAGATTATGGCTATATTTATAATTACAAAGAGCCCAAAACAACTGTACAATTTTCCATAGGGAAAAGTTTTTAAAAAAATTAATATAAAGGAGTGAGATTGTATGAAAAAAAAGAGTTTACTTTTTATTTTTTTGGCTTGTCTTTTTTCTGTTTACACCTTTTCGCAGATAAAAATTGGACTTGTTGATGCCAATAGGGCTGTGCTTGGAACTGATGAGGGAAAGGCTGCTATGAAAAAGATAAATGATTGGGCAAAGGCTCAGGATGAGAAGATAAGGGCTCTTCAGCAAAAACTTCAAACCAAGAAAGCTCAATTTGCGAAGCAGCAAAATATACTTTCTGATTCAAAAAAAGAAGAACTTTTAAAGGAAATTGATAACCTTTCTACAAAAGTAAAAAGGGCTGCTGAAGATGCTAAAAGGAACTACCAGATGAAGCTTTCAGATTTTGGGAACAAAATGGATAAAAAGATTACTCCACTGTTTAAGCAATTTGCCAAAGAACATGGATATACTGTTATTCTCTATTTGGACCCACGTACAGTGGCATATTACGACCCATCAGTAGATATTACAGATGAAATAATAAAACTATACAATAAAACATATCCCTATGGTGGGGCAAAAACTACTAAATAAATAACATTATGGGGGATTTCTTCCCCCTTTTAAACAATTTTAGGAGATGGGTATGAAGTCTATAATAGATGTTAAAGAAATTTTAAAAATTCTTCCTCATAGATACCCATTTTTACTTGTAGATAAGATAGTTGAACTTGAAAAGGGAAGGAAAATTACAGGCATAAAGAATGTAACCTTTAATGAACCATTTTTTATGGGGCATTTTCCTGGTTATCCGGTTATGCCGGGAGTTCTTGTTGTTGAATCTATGGCTCAAACTGGAGCTATCCTTGCTGTAAAGTCAGTGGAGGATGTGGATACTGAAAATTCTGTTATATATTTTATGGGAATAGATTCAGCACGATTTAGAAAACCTGTTGTTCCCGGTGATCAGCTTATACTAAAAGGTGAACTCTTGAAACTTAAAAAAAATGTTTGCAAATTAAAGGCTGAAGCCTATGTTGAGGATACTTTAGTGGCTGATGCAATTCTTCTTTCTGTTTTAAGGAAAAAGGATGACTAAGATTAGTAAACTTGCCCTTGTATCTCAGAAAGCAATAATTGGTAAGAATGTTGAGATTGGTCCCTTTTGTGTTGTTGAAGATGGAGCAGAAATTGGAGACAATACCATTTTAAAAGGTAATGTTTTTGTTTCTTCTTTTGCCAGGATAGGCAAGAATAATGTTTTTTATCCATTTACTTCCATTGGTACAGAACCCCAGGATTTAAAGTTTAAAAATGAAGAGAGTTTTGTGTTTATTGGAGATAACAATATTTTTAGAGAAAATATAACTGTTAATAGAGGTACTGCTGAAGGAAACTTAAAAACAAGCATAGGAAATAATGGATTTTTTATGGCTTATTCACACATTGCACACGACTGTACTGTTGGGGACAATGTTATTTTTGCAAATGGCGCAACACTTGCAGGTCATGTTGAAGTGGGGGACTTCGCAATTGTAGGGGCCTTTGTAGGTGTTCATCAATTTTGTAGAGTGGGAAAGTATTCTTTTATTGGTGGTTATTCTGTTATTACAAGGGATACACTACCATTTCTAAAGACAGTTGGCTCAAGAAATTCCGCAAAAACATACGGAGTTAATTCAATAGGATTGAGGAGATTGGGATTTTCTGAAGATAGAATAGATAATATAAAAAGAATTTATAAAATTTTACTTAGAAGTAAAAAAAGATTGGTTGAAGCAATATCAGAAATTGAGAAGTCATTGGAAATGGATAGTGATGTTTTGGAAGTTTTAAATTTTGTTAAAAATTCCACCCGTGGATTTATAAGATAAAAAGATGAATTATCCGCCAATCATTGGCATAATCGCCGGAAACGGCGAATTTCCGATTTTAAGTGTTAAAGATGCAAAAAATAATGGGGTTAAGGTATATGTTGTTGGAATAAAAGGTGAGACTGAACCTGCGCTTGAAAAGCTTTGTGATGATTTTATATGGGCTGGCCTTGGAGATTTTGGGAAAGTGATTTCCTTTTTTAAAAAAAATAATTGTAAAGATATAATTCTTGTGGGTCAGGTAAAACATGTAAGCATTTTTAGCAATAATTTTCCTGATTTAAAAACACTTAAACTTCTCTTTTCTTTAAAAAAACAGGATACATCTTCTCTTTTAGGTGGAGTAATTAATTTTCTTGAAAAGAATGGTTTTAATGTACTTGATTCTACAATCTTTTTAAAACATTTTATGCCTCAAAAGGGAGTTCTAACAAAAAGAAAGCCCACAAAGGAAGAATTAAAAGATGCCCAGTATGGATATGAAATTGCAAAGGAAATTGCAAGACTTGATGTGGGTCAAACAATAGTTGTTAGTAATAGAGCAGTGGTCGCAGTTGAGGCAATGGAAGGGACTGATGAAACAATTAGACGTGCTTTTAACCTTTCAGGCGGAAAGAAACTAACGGTAATTAAGGTTGCAAGGCCCAATCAGGACTTTAGATTTGATGTTCCTATACTTGGTATGAGAACGGTGGAAGTCTTTAAAAAATGCAATGTATCTCTGGTATGTGTTGAGGCTGGAAAAACACTTATTCTTAATATTGATAAATTCATTGAAGAGTTGAATAAAAACAAGATTTCCCTTATGGCCATATAATGGGTAAAAAATTTTTACTTGTAAATGAGATCTTTTATTCCCTTTTAGGAGAGTCCTCATATTCAGGTTATCCTGCCGTTTTTATAAGGCTTTCAGGATGTAATTTAAATTGTAAATATTGTGATACAAGGTATGCCAATGAATCTGGTAGATACATTTCAATAGATTCCATAATTGATGAGGTTAAATTTTATAAAGTTCAAAGGGCGCTAATTACAGGTGGAGAACCGCTTTTGCAAGGTAATTCAATTTTTCTTATGGAGAAATTAATCTCCAATGGCTATACAGTTTTACTTGAGACAAATGGTTCACTTCCTCTTAAAAAGGTGCCAGGCAAGATTATTAAGATAGTTGATGTGAAAACACCTGATAGTGATGAAGGGGGAAGTTTTTTAGAAGAGAATTTAAAATCTCTAAAAAAAGGAGATAACTTAAAATTTGTAATTTCATCAGTAAATGATTTTTATTGGGCTGTGAAATTTCTTAAAGAAAGAAAATTACCAGATGGGGTAGAAGTTTTATTCTCTCCAGTTTTTGGAAGATTTTCACCGACCAATCTCGCAAAACTTATTTTAGAGGAAAATATTGACGTAAGACTCAACTTACAAATCCACAAGATTTTAAATATTAAATAAAAGTAACCACAAAGTTTGACAATTATTTTATAAGTCTATATCATTTTCATATGACATTTAAAAGGAGTTTAATATGAATATAGACAAATTTAAGATTAAAAAAGAGGATATGACCTATTTTTTTAATAAGAAAATTCAACCATGTGATTCAACAGACCAGATTTGTATGTGTCAGGATATAATAGGTCAGGAAAGGGCTGTTGAGGCTATAAAAGTGGGGCTTGGGTTAAAAAGTGTTGGATATAACATATTTATAACAGGACTTTCCGGCACTGGAAGGATGACAACGGTTAAGACCTTTTTGGAAGACATAGACTCCCATTTAGGGCCTCCAGATGATCTATGCTATGTTTATAATTTTAAAAGCCCTGACAATCCAAATCTTATGAAGTTGCCGGCCTCAAAGGGTGTTTTACTGAAGAAAAAAATGAAGGAATTTATAGATGATTTTTTAACAAAATTGCCTGACATACTTGAAAGTAAAGAGCTCGCAGATAAATATGAAAAGATAAAAGAAAAATACAACAGGATAATGAATAAATATTATCAGGAGATGGATAAGGAAGTTCAGAAAAGAGATTTTACAGTTGTGGATGTTGAAATTGCCCCAAACACTAAAAGCAGTAAATTTGTTCCACTTGTAGCAGGTATGCCCCGTGAAATTGAAGAGTTGGAAGCCCTTACAGAAGAGGGTAAATTTAGTAAAGAGGAACTTAAAAAAATAAAGAAGAACTATAGATATTTAATCAATAAATTGACTTCCTTGAGAAAAAAGATAAAAAATGCTGAAAAGGCGCAAAATAAGGAATTTAGAAAAGCACTTGAGGATGTGGTTGCTCCCTTTTTAGATGAAGAGCTAAAAGAGATATCAAAGGATTTCAATTATGAAAAGTTAGAAGGATATTTAAAGGATGTAAAAGAGGATATTTTAAAAAATCTCGAGAATTTTAAAATGCTTATTGACGGGGAAAATAAAGGTCCTTTAAATCCTATACTTGCACCACTTCTTAAGGGAAAACCCGATAAGACCTTTTTGAGAAAATATGAGGTAAACGTTATTGTAGACAATTCATATACTAAAAAGCCTCCCGTTATAATTGAGAGATTTCCAAATTATAAAAATCTCTTTGGTACAATAGAAAGAACTGTTGATAGAAGTGGTTTAGTTAGCTCTGACTTTACAAAAATTAAAGCAGGTTCTTTTTTAAAGGCAAATGGTGGGTATCTGATTTTAAATGCTGCGGATATTTTGATTGAACCGGAGGTATGGAAAACTCTTAAACGTGCTTTAAAATACAGGAAGTTTTCAATACAGAGCTTTGACCCATTTTTTGTTTTGAACACTTCTTTTTTAAAACCTGAACCTATAGATATTGATTTAAAAGTTGTGTTGATTGGGGATGCCAATCTCTACTACCTTTTATATACATATGATGAAGAATTTAAGAAAATTTTTAAAATATTAGCTGATTTTGACACACAAATGGATGCCAGCAGGGAAAATATTGAAGCCTTTGTATCCCTTTTAAACAAGATAATAACTGAGGAAAAATTACTACATCTGGACAGGAGTGGTATAGAGGAGATTTTAAAATATGGGATGAGACTTGCGGG
>JALULU010000212.1 GCA_027040585.1 Acidobacteriota bacterium
TACTTCTACCCAATTTTAATTGCCTTTTGTATTGATTGTTGGTAATTTTGGGTTAATTGTTGTTTTGCTGTGTGGTTTATGGTCTCGTAGGTATACACTCCCAAATGCAATTTGGGAGCGAGCGGGATATTTTAAACAATCTATAACAATCTGCACACTATCTTTTCTTGTGAATATCGGTAACCAATGCAGTATAGTGCAGGTTACAAAATGCGGATGTGTAGGTTCGTATATTTTATATCTGCTTCTTCCCATGCTTTATTGTAGCATTTTTTTACTATATTGTCTTATTTTATGACAGCTCCTTGCTCCATACACCCTCGCTCCATATCTCCTGATATGGAGTGTTTTGCTTGTATGTGTTTCTGTGATATTTTGAATGGTTCGGTTGAATGGGATTAATGTATCTGTTCCACATCGGGAGATGTGGAACGAGGGAATACTGTAAATACTAATTTTTATAAAATAGTTGTAAAATTTAATACAAATTTTACTGAAAATAAAAGTATAGTTAATTGAAATAATATAACTTTTGAAGTAAAAGATTTTAATAAAATAAATATATCTGATTATTTTTATTTAGGTTCAAAAGATAACTTAACAAATTGAAAACAAATAAATAATATAATTGATTACATAAAATTTTATAAAAACTAAAAAAATGAGATATTAATCTCATTTTTTTATTCATCATCAAAATCTATAAATTCCATACTAACAGTAGTAGATTTTTTTCAATCTGAAAATGTTACATTTCAAGTATCTGTTGTTCATGAATTTCAATCTGTTCTTGTATATGTAATACTTCAATCTCAATTATAAACTATATCTCATTGACTTAAAGTTGATGATGTTATAGTTATATTAGCTAAACCTCCATCATCTGAAACTACATTTGGAAAAGTTTTACTTTTTGGTCATGTCTCTCAATCAAAAATAGTTTGATGAATTACTGGTTCATTATTTTTTAATTCTATATCACTACTTATAACCATATCTCATTGAGGATTTCTATTTCATCATATAACTGGTGTAATTGGTTCTGAAACTATTGTATAATTTCATTCTGGTAAATTATAATTTGATAAATCTTCTGAATATTGATATGTAAAATTATTATCTGATGGATTAGGATCTGTTGCAGTAAAATCTACTACTGTATTATTTTGATCATCTTTTAGCATCATATTATATGAAGTTTCTAGATTTCAATATTTTGGTATATCTCCATCTTCTAATTTATATGAACCAGTCAAATTTCATTTATATGAAATTTCTGTTGGTGCATTATTTATAAGTGTCATTAATTTATCATTTGTTATATCTTGAACAGTTACAATAATTTCATGAGTAGAATTATTTTCTCCATCTGAACAACTAACATTAACTCATACTGGTAAATTAACTCATTCTGGTAAATCTTTATTATGAGATAAAGTAATATTACCATCATCTGAAATACTTGCTGCTAAATCAGTATTATTAGAATCAATATTATATTTAATAACTCAAGATTCTGGATCTGTACATATAGCAAAAATATTATGTCTAGTAGTATTTTCTTCCATACTAATTGCTGAAGGTGTCCCATTATTAAAAAATGGTGCTTTATTTTTTACTGTATTTTCTACATTTCAACCTCAACCACAACCAATTATTGAGGCAGTCGTAGCACTTAAAAAAATTATTGTTCATTTATTCATCTTTTTCCTTTTTTAAATGCCACACTTCCAAAAAAGAGTAAACTCTACTTTGAAAATGTGGCTACACAAACCATTCAAACTTTTTCTTCAGAGCATAACAGCACTACTTAAGAGGATAGAAGACAAAGTCTTGTGTACCTTGAGCTATAATATTCTATACGCTTACTAACCAGGTATCCCTCCTGGCTCTCGCCGTATACAGTATATAGCCACAAAACTATTTTCTTTTAAACCACCTCTTTTTGGTTAAGCAAATCTATTTTACCCAGAGGTAAATCTGAGCTACTTTAGTTTGCTTGTTATGGTAATTACTTATTTGGTGTTTGTTAAAATATTACTTAAAATAATTTTAGCAAATCTTTTCTTAAATTATGGTAAAATACTCGCTCCATATCTCCCGATATGGAGCATACATCCGCCTATGTAGGATATAATGGATAACAGTAGTTGCTTTTGTATCAGCAGAAGGTTGGTTCCACATCTCCCGATGTGGAACCAGGGGTTATAATCTTCTTATTTGCGGGCGTGGCATAATGGCTGTGCGCTGGGCTTCAGACCCAGTATTGGAATTCCAATCCAGTTACGCGGGTTCGATTCCCGTCGTCCGCTCCAG
>JALULU010000213.1 GCA_027040585.1 Acidobacteriota bacterium
AGAGCAAATTTGGTACTAAAACAGAAATAAAAAATTTAAATTCCTTTAGATTTGTACAAAAGGCACTTGACTATGAAATAAAAAGACAGATTGAGGTTATAAAAAGTGGTGGAAAGGTAATTCAAGAGACAAGACTTTATGACTCCTCAAAGGATATGACCTTTGTGATGAGAACAAAAGAGGAAGCACACGACTACAGATATTTTCCAGAACCAGATCTTTTGCCTTTGGTTTTAGAAACAAAGTGGTTAGAAAATATCAGGAAAAATATGATAGAACTACCACATGAAAAGCAAAAAAGATTTATAAGTGAATATAATTTAAATTTTAATGAGGCACTTTTTCTAACAGATTCAATTGAAATTGGTGATTATTTTGAAAAGTGTGTTAAATTGACAGGAAAGTCAAAGGAATGTGCAAATTGGATTATGGGGGATTTTACAGCATTACTGAAAAAAGAAAAGATGTCCATCTCAGATTCTAAAGTAAAACCAGAACATTTTAAGGAACTTTTAGATTTAGTTGACAGTGGCAAAATAAGTGGAAAAATAGCTAAAAGTGTGTTTGAAGATTTATTTTACACCGGAAAAAATCCCGGAAAAATTGTTGAAGAGAAGGGATTGTCACAGATAACTAATAAAGATGAGTTAATACCAATAATAAAAAAGATAATTGAAGCAAATCCAAAACAGGTTGAAGCCTATAGAAATGGTAAGGAAAAACTCATAGGATTTTTTGTGGGACAGGTTATGAAGGAAACAAAGGGTAGAGCAAATCCCGGTTTATTAAATCAGTTATTGAGGGAAGAACTTAAAAAGTGAGGTATAAAAATGATTAAGGAAAAGATTAAACAGGCAATTGAGATTTTAAATGAAGAAGATATTGATATGTGGCTTATATTTGGCAGAGAATATGCCACAATCCCCGATCCTGCCGCTGATCTGGTTGTTGGAGTACACTATACATGGCATTCAGCTTTTATGATTTTTAAAGATGGGGATACAGTCGCAATTGTAGGTTCCTTGGATGAAGCTGAACTTAAAAAAAGAGGATATTACAAGAAAGTTATCCCCTATGTAGGTGGGATTAGGGAAGAATTTTTAAAAATTTTAAATGAAAAAGATCCCAAAAAAATTGCCATAAATTACAGTGAAGATGACATAATGTCAGATGGATTAACTTATGGAATGTATTTATATTTAAGAAAAATATTATCTGGTACCCCTTATTTAGATAGATTTGTTAAATCTGAGAGAATTGTTTCAAAGCTGAGGGGAAGAAAATCACCTACTGAAATAGAGAAAATTAAACATTCCATTGTTGAAACTGAGAAGATTTTTGATGAGGTTACAAAATTTCTAAAACCTGGTGTTACTGAGAGAGATGTGTGGAAATTTGTGTTGGATATAGTAGATAAAAAGGGATATGAAACGGCGTGGGAGAGAGAAATGTGTCCATCTGTGTTTACCGGAGAACCAACAGAAGGGGAGGCCCACACAGGTCCAACAGATAAAAAGGTAAAAAGGGGAGATGTCTTAAATATTGATTTTGGACTTAAAATAAATGGATATTGTTCAGATTTACAGAGGACCTGGTACATTTTAAAAGAAGGTGAAGAGGATGCACCTCCCATTGTGAAAAAGGGATTTAATGCAGTTGTAAAAGGTATTGAGCTTGCTGCTAAAAATATTAGGCCCGGGATGATGGGGTGGGAAGTGGATAGAATTGCAAGAGAACATATAATTTCTGAGGGATTTGATGAATTTCCACATGGACTTGGCCATCAGGTGGGGAGGAGACCCCATGATGGTGCAGCACTTCTTTGCCCAAGGTGGGAAAGGTATGGAAAGTTACCCTATTTGAGGATTGAAGAGAATCAGGTTTATACCCTTGAACCGAGGGTGAGGATTAAAGGATATGGTACTGCAACAGTTGAGGATATTATAGTTGTTACAAAAGATGGTGGAAAGTTTTTGTCTTCATTTCAGAGGGAACTCTGGTTAATAAAATAAATTCTTTGGGGTGTCGTATGGGTAGAAAATTTTTTGGAATATTTATCTTTTTCTTTCTGGTTACTTCACTTTTTGGAAAAGGTTTTTTCTTAAAAAATCAGGTTCCAGCAAAGGTGCTCGGAAAGGCAAAACTAATTTTAAAACCTCTCGGGGTACTTAAAAATGAGAAGGAAAAAAATGTCTACACTTTTGAAATATTAATTGATTTAAGGGGAGTTAAAACCTTAAGGGAAGATACAAAAAAAAGTGAACCAACAGTTTTAGGTGGTTATACTGTAGGTATAAAATTTGACA
>JALULU010000214.1 GCA_027040585.1 Acidobacteriota bacterium
GGCACTGTTAATTACAAGGGGGAGACTTGGCATGAGTCTTTATGAAAGGGGAGAAAAGCCGTTTCACATACCTGTATTTGGTTCAGACGAAGTTGCAGATGTAACCGGTGCAGGAGATACTGTAATTGCTGTTTATTCACTTGCGCTATTTTCAGGGGCAGATTTTAAAACATCTGCCTTAATATCAAATTATTCAGGTGGAATAGTTGTGATGAAAAGAGGAACTGCAACCCTCTCCACAAGGGAATTAATTTCCTCAATAAAAAATGATTCAAAAAGAGAAGTAATTAGTGATGACGAAAATTCTTAAACTAAAAGAATTAAAAAAAGAAGTTGAAAAGTTAAAGCTAAAAGGGGAAAAAATAGTTTTGGCAAATGGTTCATTTGATCTATTGCATGTGGGACATATTAGATATTTAAAGGAAGCAAAATCTCTCGGAGATGTTCTTATTGTGGCAATTAACAGCGATAAGAGTGTAAAACTATATAAAGGGGAAAAACGTCCTATTATACCGGAATGTGAAAGGGCAGAGATTGTTTCAGCACTTGAATTTGTAGATTACGTGGTTATATTTGATGAAAGGGATGTAAAAAATGTTCTCATAACTTTAAAGCCACATATCCAGGTAAAAGGTACCGATTACACAGAAACAACTGTTCCTGAAAGAGATGTTGTTCTTTCATATGGGGGGGAAGTTAAAATAGCCGGTGATAAAAAAAATCATTCAAGCAGGGACTTAATATCGATCATATTGGAGCGGTTCTCAAAAGATGGAAAATAAAAAGGTACTCATTGTTAAAATGAGTTCAATAGGAGATGTAATTCACACAATGATACCTGTTGCAACTTTAAAAAAAAATCGGCCAGAGTATGAAATTTTATGGCTTGTTAAAGAGCATATTTATAAAATACTGACCTTTTTCCCTTACATAGATGGAATAATTGAGGTGAAAAAAGAGGAAAGTTTTTTAAAATTAATAAAAAAGGTACGAATTAAAGATTTTGACATAGCAATTGATTTTCAAGGCTTAATAAAAAGCGGACTTATAACTTTTTTAAGTGGAGCAAAGTTAAGAATTGGATATGGAAAAAGAGAAGCAAGAGAGCCCTTAAGTTCTATTTTTTACAATGTTAGAATGGACGGAATAAAAGAAAAACATATAATCGACAAATCAATTTCACTCTTAAGACCTCTAAATATAGAAAAAAAAGATATAGTGAAAAAAATTAAATTCAAGTTTCCTGAAAATTTAAAAAGAGATGTTGAAAAAAAAATTAAAAAAAATTTTGGAGAGAAAAAATTTATAATTTTAAATCCAGGTGGAATGTGGCATACAAAAAGATGGGATCCCAAAAGATTTGGTGAATTATCAAAGTTGATCAGAGAAAAATTTAAATTTGAGATAGGAATCATCTTTGGGAAAGATGAAAAAATTTTTGCAGAAAAAATTAAAAATATAGCTCCTTTTGTAACACTGGTAAATTTAAATCTTGAAGAGCTATTTTACTTCATCTCAATGTGTGAAATATATGTTGGAGGGGATACAGGGCCAACACATATGGCTTCAATTTTAAATAAAAAGTGCCTGGCACTCTTTGGACCTACTTCACCATACAGGAATGGTCCCTTTAACGAAAATTCTGATGTTGTTTACAAAAATTTAGATTGCTCCCCCTGTCACAAGAGGAAGTGTAAAAATCCAATATGTATGGATACTAGCGTAGAAGAAGTCTTCTCAAAATTTAAAAAACTTGTGGAGAAATAATTTGAAATTAAAAACCACTTTCCAGAAAATTAGAGTTCCACTTAGCTTTGTTGTGGCAATATTATTTTTAATTTTTGCCAGACCTAAAAAACCATATTTTTATATTGGAATACCAATTGGAATTTCAGGATTATTTATCAGACTCTGGGCAGCTGGTCACATTGTAAAATCAAAAAAACTTACAAAAAGTGGGCCCTATCAATATACGAGAAACCCACTTTATTTAGGTTCGTTTTTAATTGGTTCTGGACTTTCTATACAGTGTGGAATTATATTTTTTTTAATATTCTTAACTCTTTTTGCCATCATTTATATTCCTGTGATAAAAAGAGAAGAAGAGGAAATGGAACAGGTTTTTGGAAATGACTTTAATTCTTATAAAAATTCTGTTCCTTTATTTTTCCCCAATTTTTTAAAAAAAATAAAGGATAATGGAAAATTTGATATCAACCAGATGTTAAAAAATAGAGAATACAAAGGTATAATAGCATTTTTAATTATAGAAATAATTTGACTTTTAAAGTATA
>JALULU010000215.1 GCA_027040585.1 Acidobacteriota bacterium
ATGGGGTAAATCTCTAAAAATTCTATCCCCATCTAAAATTTTATAGAGATCCTTTACCCAATCCTTCAAATTTCCCCCTCTATTTCAGGTAGTGTGGTTGCCCCTTCTGGAATTATGAACCCCTTAAAATTTTTAGGTAAGAACTCCCCTGCCCTATCCATTGCCTCTTTTAAATTTTTTGCAGGTATCATCCTCATCTTTTTAACATCTTCATTATCAAGTGAAGAAATTAAAATTATCCTATATTTTAACGCCTTTTCAACCATTGCCATTGCAGTCTGTCCATTTATGACGTAGTTTTTCCTCAAACTGTCTTCAAAGCTTTTAAGATCTGGAAGGTCAAAAAATCTGAAAAACTCATCATTTCCAAAACCATCCCTCATGTAAGCAAGAACAACCAATACACCCCCTTCCCTTATGAAATATCTTCCATTTTCAATGGTTTTATGGGACTGGATTGTGTTTATATCCCTTGGATACCCACCAGCTGATACAATTGCAATGTCCCTTCTCCCATCTATTTTAACCATGTGGGTGGATTTGTAGATTTCACACATCTTTCTGTGGGATTTTATTATCTCCCCACAATTAAGGTGTAAAATGTTTTCATCCTCATCCACAATTGTGTTTATGGAAAAAATTTTATCTACGCCAAAGAGCTTAACCGCCTCAACCATATCCTCATTTACAGGATTTCTATCTAATTTTGCAATCCTCACCTCTGGATTTTTCCCCCTTCTATCCTGATAGAAAACCAAATTGTGATTCTTAACAATGGTCTTTTTAAGTGCCACGCCCGGTAAAATTGACTTTCTTCCTCCACTAAATCCAGCAAAGTAGTGAAATCCGACATTTCCAATTATGACTAATCCATCACATTTAAAAAGCTCTTCATTTAGATAAATTTCATTCCCAAAGAAAGTTTTTCCAACAAAAACTCCCCTTCCCTCTGCACTGTGGTCAATAACTTCATACTCATTAAAAAACTTTTCCCCAACAATTTTTCTCTTCTCAAAATCAGTTGTTGCTCTGTGAATCCCAGTAGCAATTAAAAACTTAATTTTCTCAAAATTTAAATTGTATCTTTCAAAGTATTTAAAAATATTTTTAATAACCCTTTTACTTCCAGTTTTCCTCGTCCCATCTGAAACTATAAATAAAATTCTTTTTTTCTCCTTTAAAAATTCAAAAAGGGATGGAAAATCAACTGGATTTTCAAAATTTTTAATTATTTCATCATCAGTTATAATATTTTCCTTTACATCCTTATTAATAACCTTAAAATCCTCACCATATTCAAAAACCTCACTTCTTTCATCAATTTTTAGCTCTATTTTCATTTAAAAATCCCCGGAATGTACTCCCCACAATAGGGACACTTGTTATCCTTTATCACGTTTTTAAGTATTTCAAAACCAACCCTCTGAATCAAAATCTTTTTACAGTTTGGGCAGTAGGTTGATTCATAGGGATGTCCAGGAACATTTCCAATATAGACAAATTTAAGCCCCTCATCCTGCGCAGCCCTGTATAAATTCTCAAGGGTTGAAACAGGCGTTGGTGGAAGGTTTTTAAGTTTGTACATTGGGTAAAACCTTGTAAGGTGAACAGGAACAGAATCCCCAAGGTTTGTCCTTATCCACTTAAACATATTTTTATTTTCAGTTAAGGAGTCGTTAAGGGTCGGGATTATCAAAACCACAATTTCAAGCCACTTTTTATGCTCAACAATTGTTTTAAGGGTTTCCAAAACAGGTTTTAAATGTCCCCTGCAAATGTCAACGTAAAACTTTTCAGCAAAACCCTTAAAGTCTATCTTAATAGCGTCAAGATGTGGGATTAGTTTTACAAGGGGATCTTTATTCATATATCCATTTGAGATCATTACACTTCTTACACCATACCTTTTTCCCATGATTGCGGTGTCATACATGTACTCGTAAAAAATTGTTGGTTCTGTATAGGTATAGGCAATTGTTGGGCACTCATATTTTTTAGCAGTTAGGGCAACAGATTGTGGAGGAAAGTAAAAACACTTAATCTCCTCAGGTCTAAATTGTGAAATCTCCCAATTCTGGCAGTATTTACACTCAATATTACATCCAGGGGTTGCAATACTAAGAGCCTTTGTGCCAGGTAAAAAGTGAAATAGTGGCTTTTTCTCAATTGGATCTATGTGGGCAGCACATACCCTGCTATGTACAAGTGTGTAATATTTTCCCTTAATATTTTCCCTTGTGCCACAGGTTCCCCTCTCATTTGGGGTAACCTCACATTTTTGAGGACA
>JALULU010000216.1 GCA_027040585.1 Acidobacteriota bacterium
GTTTACGGTTTTTAAAGTATGCTCCTTTAAGAATTTTCAATTCAAATAAACATTCAATGTCTCCATCTTTTATAATAGTATCCCCAAATGCAATAAACTTCAAAGAGGCTAATTTAGAAATAGGTTTTAACGATTCAACAATGCCACAATTGTCAAACCATAAGCATTCAAGATTTGGTATCTTTGAAATATCGTCAAGTTTGTTTAACTTTTTACATCCATACAAGAACAACTTCTTTAGTGATGTGACTTTTGAAATATCTGAAAAATCGTAAATATTTCTACCATAATCTATTTCAACGGAACATAGATTTATTAATTTCTCTACTCCCCTTAAGTTTGTCAAATTTTTTGCCATAATATATAATTCTTTTATGTTAACCAATTTAGAAAATGGAAAAAAGTTTTGAAGACTGGTATTTGTTCCAAAATATTCAATGGTATTGACATCGAATATCGGATGATCCTCATGTTTTATCGGTGAAAAATAAGTTTTTAAATTTTTTATGTTCTTAAAGTTAATATCATAAGCTTCATAGTCACCAAAAGATAATTTTTCTAGCTTGCTCATATTTTCAACTACTTTATATTCTTGTTTTTTAAATTTTCCATCAATTTTGAGATATTTTAAGTCAGTTAATTCTTTTAAGAATTGCAAACTATACTTTGATGTATAAAACTTATCCCCTCTTATCCAAAGTCCCTCAATTTGGTTTTCTTTCATAAAATCAACAATAGAATTATCCCATTGTTCAATTGCCAAAACTCCTTCTATATTACTGACACCTCGTAGATCCACAGTCAATTCGTTATCATTTTTCGCATACCATACATAATTACTATCCACTACACTTTTATTTCTATCCATGTTGCTCCTTGTTTACAAAGTAATTTGATTTCTTTTTTTAACAGTTCACGTTCATTTTTGAATTTTGGACGAAATCCTCCAATTCTATTTGCCGCACTTCCTCCCCTAGATTAAAGGGGTCGGGTGATGAATATGAACTTTGTTCTTGCTTATTTATTTTTAAAAAGTTTATTTTCATCACCTGACCCTACCCTTTCAAGATTTTTTAAGTGTCCCGAAGCAGAATCATACAGATCTTTAAATTCCTTTTTGTCATACGAGTCTTTATATCTATAAAAGAAAAAAAGCATTTTGTATGATTTCTTTTTTATAGCCAACACAATAAAATATTGAACACCGTCTTGTACGAGAGCAATCTCAATATCCCTTTCAAAGTCACGCACCGATATACCTATTTCACTAAATGAAAACTCGATCAAGTCCAGAAGTTGAGATAAAACATATTGTTTATATTCATGCAGGACATCATGTGGTAGTTCATATCTGTTTATCGGAGGATACAGCCCTGAAAGAAATTTTTGCATCACAAGATCTTCAAAAAGTTTTTCAGATAGAGAACATTTTTTTTCTTCATATTGTTCTATTATTTGTGGATTTTTCATGGTGCTGCTTGTTGAAAATTCTTTAATATCATCAAGTAAGCCCTGATTTGATTCTATCAAAGTAGCAACAGATGCAAACTCTCCCTGACAACCACTTAGGTCATCTAATGCCATAAGATACCCTTTGATTCTTCCCATAAATTCACTATCAACAACTCTCTTTGTCTTCATTGGCACATTCCTGTTTCAAATACTGTATCTATGGCATCAATAAGCTCTTTAATCCATTCAATTCTTTCAAAATGTCTTATATAGATTTCACCATCATTTGGGTTTTGGTTCTTGTCTCTCCAGTTCATAATTTCGACCAACATTTCGCGTGCCCTCCTTAAAAATGCACAATCTTCTTCCGAATAAGCTCCTTCGTTCAATATTCTCTCAACTTCTTTCAGCAACTTATTTTCTTCGTCATGTGTTAAAGGTCTTGGTGTATCTGCAAGCCCTGCTTTTAAAATTATATCCATATAAGCTACACGGAAAAAATCCAAAACTTTATATTTTAGGATTATAATCCTTATATTGCTTCCATCATATTTACCGCGCGTATTCAACAGATTTGTTACTATCGCCCCGCCAGCCAATATCCCCATTATTGCGATGTTATTCGACAAGCTCATAATGTTCTTATGCCCGCTCGGATCCACATACATCACCGGATTCCCACTAGCATACAGATAGTGGTTTTGGCTTAATGGGTCTGCTATTTTACCGTCGTAGCTATCTCTACTTAAGAACCTTGCCATACTTGGACTATAGTATCTAGCCCTTAAGTAGTAATTGCCTGTTTCGCTATCTCTTTGCTCTCCAGTAA